>JAJYLM010000056.1 GCA_021787655.1 bacterium | reverse complement strand
TCGTTGTTTGCATTCACTTTGCCGGCAAGCGGTTCACCCAGCGCGGTGATTTGCCGGGAAATATCGTTGACCGAAGTAATGATTTCGAACAGATTGCCGGTATAGGCTGCCTGCTCCGTGATGGTTGATTTCACCTGGGAAATATTCTTATACGTCAAACTCAATATCTCATTCATTGCAGTGATGTTGTCATTCGTATGAATCCTTGATTCTTTGAAATTACGGATGAGCTTTCTCAGATTCAAAGCTATCAAACCAAGTTCATCTGTGGAGACCAGCGCCGGTGTTTTAGTGAGCTGTTTTCCCGACAGCGCCGCAGAATATTCTCCCAGGCTTCTTTCGTGTGACACGATGTCGCTCGATATCAGAAAGGTCGTGATGAGCACGATGAACAGTATGAAGATACCCGCAAGCGACATATTGGAAATAAAATTATACAGGATCGTACTGTACGATTTGTTCCGTACTCCAACGACGACAAAATAGGAGCCATTGTCCACGACGACAGGCTTATGGAGCGAAAACAGTATTTGTCCGTTTCCGGCATCGGGTATTGTGGTTTGGCCGGCAAGCTTCGCTATGACCGGACTGCTCAGGACCGCTTTTGAATACGTCCGGATAGTACGACGGGACGGGTCATACAGGTAGAGCCGGTAGTGTCCTTTCACGTGTGCTTCGATTGATTGAAGGATACTGTCGGCCTGGGGATTGTTGTTGATGGTGTCCGCAATCAGCAGGGCTGATTTCATGGAGCTGCCGTAGAGGTCCTGGTTCATAGAGCGGTATGCATTGTTGATGACGGCGTAGGATATAATGATAAATGCACCGATAGAGAGAATGGTGTAAATGCCGATGAGTTTATACTTGATGGGGATACGAATGCTGTTGAGCTCGATGATGTTTAATTTCCGTATAGCTTTCGAGATAAAGGTATTGGTGACGATTTTAAAGACGAAAATCTGGGAGAATACACTGATGATCAGGATAAACAGGAACGTGACTGCAAAACCCGGGAGCAGGGAAAGCACGCCGCCTGTTTCTATTATCTTCGTCGCTGTACCGGCAACGAGGTAGATACTAATGCCGGCTGCTTCTGTCGCAATCGTCAGCGGTATGACTCTGAAGGGATACCGGATGAGGGTGTCAATTTGCTTTGCCGGAGACGAAGAATACGTCTCGTTCAGGATGTCCTTCGACGTCCGGAGAAACCACGGGTTAATGAAATAAAACAGCACGATGCCAACGAGAGCAGCAATGAGAATAATCGGCAGATTCAGCAAATGATCGTTGATGGAGATTGAGTGGGTCGTTGAAAGCATTGCACTGTCGGTACCGAAGACGATAACGATGAGTATTGCGTAAAAAATGGTCAGGAGCCTGTTTGCCTTTTTCATAGTGTCCTGTACCTCTTCGGCTCTTCATTGATACTGGCTGCGATTGACTCAATCTGAGAACGTATGTTCAGCTTGCTGAGCTGTTTGTTCAGTTGTTTGGATGTATCTGCTATCCTGTTCAGGATGCCCTGAATCTCTGCTGTCTTTGTTTTTATGATGGACATAAATCCATTGATCGTGACAGCTGGTTCATTGACTGCCATGAGCTCCTGGGGGATTTGAACCATGGAGTCTGCGAAGGAAGTCCATCGCTTGAAAATGCCGTCGAGACTGTTTTTCAGATCGCCTGCATACGTGCCGATACCGGTTATGCTTTTTTCTATTGAGGGGAGCTTTGTTCTGATCAGGTGATGCATTTCCCTTTCAGAAAGGGAGTCCCTCAGCAGGCTTTCCCGCTTCGCAACAAGGGCATTTGTCGTTGTGAGTATTTTTTCATATGATTCGTTGATGTGCCGGGCCTGATTCGTCATACCCGTAATCTCATCTTTGAACGTATTGAGTTTCGTATCAACGGTATCGATAAATTTCTTTTTTTCATAAATATTGTTTCTGATAGAGTCCTTTTCCTTGACGAGGAGTTCCGTCAGGCTTTTAAGCTCAAGGATTTTTGTCTGTGTGACGCTGGCAAGTTTTGTTATCTCGTCGGACACGACATCGAACCCCTTTCCGGCTTCTCCTGCCTGTGCGGAAATAACCGAAGAGTTCATGGCAAGAAGGTTGGTGTCATCGATGACGAGGTCGATCTTATTGAGGTCACTGACAATCTTCTCCACGTTGTCGTTGAGGGATGAGACCGTGGTCAGCGCACCGTTAAACAGCATGTCCATCTTCTGCCTGTTGTTCTCTCCCGTTTTTATCTCGAAACTCAGCCGGTTGATGTTCTCGATGAGCGATTCGAGGATCATCCCCGACTCCTTGACCGTTTCCTCCTGCTTCAGGTTCAGCGTCTTCAGTGCATCATACGTACGTGCAGATCCGGCCGTCATGTTTTGCTGGATACTCTTTTGTACGGCAGACAATGCCGCGAGGATCCCTTCGTTTGACTTCATGACGGTATCTATGTATCCGGTCAGTCCGCTGAAGATCGTTTTGTTCTTCTCCGTCAGATCTATCAGTTTGTCGCTGTTGATGATGGTTTCGTTGATGGAGTGTATCAGGCCATCGATGTATTCCGTAAGGTGATTGAGCGTCAGCTGCACAGCGGCAATGATGTCCGCATTGTTTCTGATTTCTTTGTCGAGTATCAGAATATTATTTTTTGCAAGGTCTATCGACGTCACCATTTTGTCCGCGATGACCATCACGTTGGAGCTTGCGGATTTTATGGATTTCAGAACCGATCTGATGTCTTCGGTCGTTTTTCTGATATTGTTTGCAATGGTGCCGGCTTCATCCTCGACGAACAGCCCGGAGAGCGTTGAGAAGTTGCCGTTCATCAGCTTTTCGACCGATGTTCCGATGGCCTTCACCGGCAGATAGATATCGAGGGTGACATAGAGGGAGACCATGATGAGCAGCAGGATAACGGTCAGCAGCAGCCAGTTGAGAGAAGCTTCGAATTTTGCCAGCAGACCGGCATAATCGGACCATGCATAGACGCCGACAAGAAAGACCTCCCTGCTGACAGGTATCTTGATCAGCGTTACTCCTATGACAGGATCGTCATAGGTGTCACTGTTCGCAATTTTTTTCAGCGGCAAGTCCGCTGTATAGTTGTCCGATATGTTGAAGATATCGTGGTAGGTGCTGTCCATCAGGAGCACATAACCGTTTTGGCCGAGTTTGATTTTCGAGAGTGCGTCTGCTATCTGCTCGGGAGAAAGGTTTTGCGACAGGAGCGCATCGACTTTTAATTTAGACACCGCGAGATCAAGCCGTGCGGTCTTGATGCCGTTTGACCGGAGAGAGTCTTCCATGAGCTGGTTGCTGATGGTCCGTGCAAATATGAGAAAAATGATGATGAGCAGGGAGGAACTCAGAAAGATCTTGGTAAAGATACCGATTCTTTTTTTAAGATGAATCTCTGAGTTTTTCAAATGTTCCTGGATGCGGATAATGAGCGGCTCAGTCAGTCTCTGGTAAACGAAATACTGGAAAATATTGGCAATTGTGGCACCGCTGATAATGGCAAAGGTCGTTTTCAGGGCGACCGCCAGCCCGGCGCGTGAAAAGGCGTACAGGAGGATAAAATAAATGACCGACGAGAAATACCATTGTGCTGCCGAAACACTCATAAAGTAGAGGGGAAAGAACATCGCTGTATAGAAGGCCGTTTTTGCAAACCGTTCATCTACCGTATTGTCTTTGTTCCGTTGTTCGAATTCGAGGATTACGGAGAACGGCTTCAGGCTGGCGAGGTACTGTATGGTCAAAGCTATGAACACGATAATCACGGTTACGATGGAAATGAACTTGATAGTTTCCATCGTGAACATTATCGTTTTGATGGCAACGTAATAAATAATAGAGACAGCGATGACCGTTATGAGCGAGTTGGCAACCGTTATGCGTGTTTTAAAGTTCATGCTTCTTTCATATCGTAACCATAATTTTTGTCAATACAGCGGGGTTTTCTCTTTTACTTGCAAAAACCGCGCGATCGGTCTAATGGTAGCATCTATGCAATCCAAACTGTTGAGCGAATATACAGTTCCCGGAAAACAACACTACTATATCCTCTTCATGAGCTGGGCCGGGTGGGTATTTGACTTCTACGACCTGACCCTGTACACGTTTCTCCTGATTCCGATCGGAAAGGAACTTCATCTGTCCAACATTCATCTTTCGTTTATCCTCGGCCTGTCGCTCGCTGCAACGGCACTCGGCGGAATTATCTTCGGCGTGCTTGCGGATCGGTTCGGCCGGAGGAGCGTTCTGCAGTGGACCATCCTGACCTACAGTGTCGGGACGTTCCTCAGCGGACTTGCGCCGGACTTTTATTTTCTGGTTTTGTTCAGGATCATCACCGGCATCGGTGTCGGCGGTGAATGGGCGACCGGACAAACATATGTTGGTGAGACATTTCCTCCCGGCGTGCGGGGCAGGTTCGGCGCGTTTATGCAGACCGGAGCTCCGGTCGGTGTTGCGCTCGCTGCACTGATCGGCGGGTTTGTTTCCCCGATCATCGGCTGGCGGGCGTCATTCATGGTTTCCGTATTACCGGCAGTACTGGTCATTCTTGTGAGAAAGAAGTTGCCCGAATCCGATCTCTGGGCTGAACGCAACCGTATCATCAGGAGCAGGGCACTGACAGAGCCTGCGGTTCAGGACAAGGATAAGGGCAATTTCGCATCACTGTTTTCACCGGAGTACAGAACGATGTTTTTCAAGTCCTTGCTGCTTGCCGTTTTTATCATGTCTGCATATTGGTTTACCTATGCATGGCTTCCCGGATACCTGTACGAACAGCGGCATTTCTCAATGACAAAGTCAGGTATATGGATGATCATAACCCAGACCGGAGGTTTTCTGGGCTACGCGACCTTTGGCTTCGTCGCAGACCGGTTCGGCAGGCGCCCTGCATTCACACTCTATTCGTTCCTGATGGCGGCCGGCCTTATCATGATAACCTTTCTGTGGAACATCATCGCGCGGTATCCGTCCATCATCCTTGTCTGTATGTTCATGGTCGGGTTCGGTACGGGATTTTTTGGCGGGTACGGACCGATCATGGCAGAGCTTTTCCCGACGAAGATCCGCAATACTGCCATGGGTACAGCATTCAACCTTGCACGCGGGGTGCAGTTCTTTACGCCCGTCATAGTCGTTATCGTGGCGCGGTATTATGGATTGGGAGGAGGCATATCCATCGCCTCCCTGTTTGCAGTGCTGGCAGGCCTGTGGATATGGACATTTCCGGAAACCAGGGGAAAAAGGCTGACTGCGCTGGAACAGACGACCGGGAGCGGCCGGTAATATGCGGGAGGCGGGTAAGGATAATGTATGCTGCATGAATACTCCGGGGTGACCGGGATCAACCTATGGACGATAAAGTAATAACCGTGCACAACGAGCTCTCATCATTCAAGCTGCCGCTCTGGCTTGCTTTTCTCCTGTATTGTATGCTGACCCTCGGTTTTACGTACCCGGCTGTTCTGCACCTGGGCAGCAGGGTTATCGGGGGCGGTGATGCATTCATGTTTCTCTGGGACATCTGGTGGTTCAAATACGCGATCTTTACCCTGCATACCAACCCCCTGGTGAACACTACGATCTATTACCCCATGCACAACATACCTATGGTCTGGTCGACACCGGTCAATGAGCTTGGCTCGATCCCCCTGCAGTTCATGTTCGGCAATCTTATTGCCTACAACCTTTTGATTGTGACCCATTTCATCCTCTCCGGTTTTTTTATGTTTCTTTTCTTAAGGAAACTTCTCAGGAACGACCTGCCGTCATTTATCGGCGGGGTTATTTATACATTTTCTACGTATCATTTCGTTGCAGGCAACGTGGGTACACTCGGACTGACGACCATTGAATTCATACCGTTGTTCCTGTACGCATTCATTCGTTTCATCGATGAACAGACAATCAGGCACGTTCTCTTGATGACCTGTTGTGCAATCCTTGTAGCACTTTCAGACCCTTACCTGGCCATATATTTCCTGGGCACCTTCAGTATCGTGTTCGTCCTGTATGCTCTTTTTGCAGAGCGGCAATTGCTGCTGCATGAAAAAAGGTTCTGGGGTTTCGTCGTGTCCGGTGTACTGACAGCAGCTGCTGTACTGCCTTTTTATCTTCCGATGGTGGGCACGGTTGAATCCCTGCATTCAGCCCGATTTGCAGCGAAGGATGCGGTGCTTTATTCAGAGGACCTCCTCGGTTATTTCATACCGACCCACACAACCTTTCTGTGGCGCAAGTTCTCGATCAACTATAACTTCAATCCGACGATAGCCCATTATTTCATCGGCTACATCGTCCTGGTCCTGGGCATCATCGGCATATTCAAGTCAACCCCCAGGTTCAAGGTGCTGTTCCTCGCATTTCTGCTGACCGCACTCGTCCTTTCCCTGGGACCGTATCTTCAGGTGAACGGCCCCATGTTCTTCAATGAAGGGAAACGGTATGCCATGATCCCGATGCCGTACTATCTGATTTGGAAGATACCGATCCTGGATTTTCTGCGGTTTCCCAACAGGTACTCGCTGGATGTGGAACTGATGCTGTCGGTGTTTGCCGCATCGGCGCTGGACGTCATGATGCGGAGAAACGCATCGACGATCATCGCAGCCGCCGTTCTCGCGGTCGTGATACCGTTCGAAACAATCACCCATATACCATTTACGGCTTCCAACGCGGTCATACCATCGGTGTACAAGTCCCTGAAGACAAATCCTGCGGTGAAAGTGATTTATGACCTGCCGTCAGGCAATGATCTGACCCTGCCGTACGTGAACTATGCCTACAAGTATATGTACTATCAGACCTATCATCACAAACCCATTGTGTACGGTCATCTGCCGAGAACACCGAATCATGGGAATGATTTCACGCTCCTGAATCCGCTGCTGCAGGTATTCAGCGAGCCAGAGGTGCTGAACTATGGAGATATCATACAACGGGAGGTCGGTGATTATGTTCCGTATGGCCTGACAGCCCTGAAGCATGCAGGTGTTTCCGTCATTATTCTGCACAAGACATTCTTGTCCACGGACTTCGATAAACCGACAGAACAGGCATTGTACAAACGTCTGGTCAGGATATTCGGACATCCGGTGTTTGAAGACCAGCGCACTGCCATGTTTTCCGTGCGTCGGCTGTCGAAGCCCGTATTGAAACCAATCACCTATCTCGGAGAGGGGTGGTATGAACCGAAATATTATCAGAACGGTGTTGCGTACCGCTGGATGTCGAACGATGCGGAGATCCGGCTTTCCCACTGGAAGGGAGGGTATGCGGCAATCGAATTCTCCGTGTTCAGGCCGTTTACCAAAGTAAAGAACCTCGACGTGTTTCTTGATGCAACACTGCTTACCCACCTTGACATCTCATCCATCGTGCCTCCGCATGTCGGCACGATCACCATCCCGTCGGTCTACCTGCCGGACGGTAAAAGTACCATCGTGCTGCATGTCGAACAGGGACCATACGAACCCTTTTTCATGGAATCCGGCTTTCCGGACGTCAATCTTTACAGCCTTGCGATAAGCCAGGTCGTCATCAAACCTGCACAGGGTTCAAGCAGGGATACCAGGTAACTACAGAGGACCGGGTCATGAAAGCTTTGCTCTACAAAAATAATATTGTCATACTCATCGTACTTGCCGTCGTGACAGCCGCCGGTCCGAAGGCCAGAGCAGCTACGATCGACCAGGCAAATACGGTGTTCAGCAATTACGACAAGGACATAGCGAACATTCAGAAGGCGATCGATATGTATACCAGCATCGTCCAGGGTACGAGCGATCCTTCGCTCCTGTACCAGGCATACTACCGGCTCGGCATGGCGTACCTGACATTGGGTGATTTTGCGCGCCTGGATCATACCGATGCAGTCAGGGATTATGAGGCGGGAAAGCGGGCGGCATGGAAGGCGATACAGATCAATCCGGATGGATCCGAGGCCTGTTTCTGGTATGCAGGGAACATGGGACGGATCGCACAGCGCGAATTCTTTCTGAAAGCCGTACTCGTGTTACCGGCGTTTCTAAAATATCTCAGCAGGGCGCATCGGCTGGATCCGAAGTCGCTGTTCGTTCTCGAGGCATACGCCGAATTGTATTACCAGCTTCCCGGTGCGTTCGGAGGCAGCGATGAAAAGTCGATCGGGTACGTCCGGGAGGCGTTGAAGATCGATCCGCGGTATACGATGCCGCTCACGACGCTTGCCAAGGTTTATATCAGCGAAGGACGCTATGCCGAAGCGCGCGAAGTCCTGAACCGTGTGCTGCAGTTTAAGGACCCTTCTTACCGTGCAGGCTGGGTTATGTACGATAAACCCCTTGCCCGCAAACTCCTCGAATCGATACGCGATAAATAATAAGATTCAGCGCGCCGCTGAACGCAGGGATCGTTTCTGTGCGTACGGGCCGGGCATGACGGATCAGTCATTGAACCCGAATTTCTGCTGACCGGAGAATATGTTGTTGAGAAATGATCTTCTGTGGATAGGGCAGGGGCCGTACTTCAGGAGTGCCTGCACATGTTTCCTTGTTCCATATCCCTTGTGTTTGTCGAATCCGTATTCAGGATACTGTTCAGCGTACCGTTCCATGATGATATCTCTGTAGACCTTTGCTATGATGGAAGCGGACGATATACTCAGGTGCAGCCTGTCACCGCCGACGATCGTCTCCTGCGGCAGGGTCGTGTGGATCTTCATGTTCCCGTCGATGAGAACAAGCTCGACTTCGTGATGCAGCATAGAGAGTGCCTGCTCCATGGCGCGCATCGTTGCGTTCCTGATGTTGATCGTATCGATCGTGTGTTCGTCCACGATGCCGATGCCGTACGATAATGCGTGTTCCTGAAGGTAGTCATACGCCTTGAGCCGGGCTGCAGGAGAGAGCAGTTTCGAATCCTTCAGGTATTTGCATGCCGCTGCGTCGGGGATGACGATAGCACATGCGACAACCGGGCCTGCAAGAGGGCCCCTTCCGACCTCGTCGATACCTGCGATCCGGGAATACGGGTGTTCTGTAAACGCCAACCTGCTCGATTTTCCGGCATTCCCGATGTTATTCTTCATCCGTTGGTTCGGATGCCGGGAGGGGGAGCTCGGTCTGGTTGCGTTCGAGCTCTTCTTCCGCCGAACTGATCTGCTTTATGTCCTGGAGGTTCGGCAGGGATGTGATGTCCTTGAGGCTGAACACCTCAAGGAATTCCTGGGTCGTTCCATAGACAAGGGGCCTTCCCGGGAGGTCCTTTTTTCCCACGATCTTGATGAGCCGTTTATCGAGCAGCGTCTTTATGACGCCGCCGCTGTCAACACCCCTGACATAGTCTATTTCCGCCCTTGTAATGGGCTGACGGTACGCAACGATGGCGAGCGTTTCCATGGCAGGCTGGGAGAGTTTTGAAGGTCTCACCGTATTCAACCGTTTGATCCACTCGGCAAACGGGGGCTTTGTCCTGAATTGCCAGCCTTCTGCAACCTCCAAAAGTTCGAGCGCGCTTGTCTCGGAGGCGAACTTGTCCCTGAGGTCCTGCATCAGACCGGGCAGCGTCAGTTCTCCCAGATCGATGACCGAGATAACCTGTTCGATATACTTTATCCTCAGCGGCTTTTCAGATGCGAAGATGAGGGACTCTATGATAGCCATAATTTTTTCTTTTTCCATGTTACCCCTTCATTCTCATTATTCAGGCACGTATAACCAAATACTGCCGAACGGTTCCTTCTGTTCACACCGAATCATCCTGAGCCTGAGTAATTCAAGGACCGCGAGCAATGTTATGACGATATCCAGTCTCGTGTAATCTGCTGACAACAGTGTATCAAATACAATGCTTTTTGCAACGCTGATACGCTCCATGACATCGTTGATCCTCTGGGCGACACTCATCCGTTCCACGGTCATGTAGGCGATTTTTTCGCCTTTTGCCCGGTCCAGGATGGATTTGAAGGCAACCAGCAGATCGAAGACATCGGCATCGATATTCAGCGACGTGTCTTCCGTTTCAAACTCTTCGTGCAGTCCCCGCGGAAACGCATCCCGGTAGAGCACGGTGAGGTTGTTCATCCGGAGGGCGGCATCTTTGAACCGCTGGTACTCGAGCAGCCTGTTGGTCAGCTCGAGCCTCGGATCTTCCATGTCTTCTTCCTGATCCGCGGGCGCAGGGAGCAGCATCCTTGCCTTGATCTCGAGCAGCGTGGCCGCTATGACCAGGAACTCCGAGGCCAGTTCCACGTTCAACACCTGCATCATGCCAAGATATGCAAGGTACTGTTCCGTGATAAAGGAGATCGGAATATCGTAGATATCGAGCTCGTTTCTCTTGATGAGAAACAGCAGGAGGTCCAGCGGACCTTCGAAGACCTCGAGTTTAACCCTATAGTCCTGTTGTTCCGAAATCATAGATAATCCTGATTGCTTTTTTTACTTCCTCGATCGTTGCAGCTGCAAATGCCGAGGCCTTCCTGTTGCCCTGCTCGACGATGGCCGTCAGGAGTTCCGGCTGTTGAACGAGCTTTTCCCTCTTCTCGCGGATGGGGGCAAGCAGGGTGTTGATCTCTTCAATGACCACCTTCTTGCATTCGACGCATCCGATCCCTGCTGTTCTGCAGCCGGTGTCTATCTCCTGCCGCTTGTCCGGGGGCGTGTGCAGCTTGTGCAGATCGTAGACAGGACAAAGATCCGGGTTACCCTTGTCCGTTCTCCTGATCCGGTGCGGGTCCGTGACCATGGTGAGTATCTTTTTCGAGATGATGTCCGGCGGATCGGACAGGTACAGGCAGTTATCGTAGCTCTTGCTCATCTTCCTTCCGTCTGTCCCCGGGACTTTCGGCGCCGAGGTCAGCAGCGGCTGGGGTTCGGGAAAGACCGGCGCATAGAGATGGTTGAACCTCCGCGCAATCTCCCGCGTGAATTCAAGGTGCGCAAGCTGGTCTTCGCCGATGGGGACTTTGTGGGCTTTATAGATCAGAATGTCGGATGCCATGAGCAGGGGGTAACCGAGGAAACCGTAGGTGTGAAGGTCCGATGGTGTTTCTTCGCTGAGTTTTTCCTTGTAGCTCGGTACGCGTTCGAGCCAGCCCAGCGGCGTGATCATGGAGAGCAGCGTGTGCAGCTCCGTGTGCTGGGGGATTGCCGATTGAATGAAGATAGCGGCTTTGTCCGGATTGATGCCGACAGCTATCCAGTCCGCGAGCATCTGCACGACACTGGACTGAATGTCCCCGGTCACTGCGTAGTTCGTCGTCAGGGCATGGATATCGGCGACAAAAAAATAACATTCATACGCGTCCTGCAGTTTAATGAAATTGGTCAGTACGCCGTGGTAGTGTCCGAGATGGAGCTTGCCGGTCGGCCGGAGGCCGCTTAATATGCGTTCCATAGGTTTTCCTATACCCCCAATAGCACGTTCAGGATGTTGAGAAAATAAAAAAGCGATCGTCCTGCAAACAGGTAGGAGAGCAGATTGGCCGGCAGCCACAGGATGAGGCTGAGGATCTTGAACGGCGTAAAGCTGTCCAGAACGAACAGTGCAAGCAGGATGACCATGCCGTACCGTTCCAGCCACAGGTAGTGGTGTTCCATGTCGTACGGCAGGAGCCCGTACAGGACCTTTGAACCGTCGAGCGGAGGTATGGGAATCAGGTTGAAGATTCCGAGTGCAAGGTTGATCTGCAGGGTCAGGATGAGAATCGCCAGGATGGATGACCCCAGCAATCCCGACACGTTCAGGCTGCCGAATGCCATGAGGATCCGCAGGGCAATGCCCGCCACCAGTGCGAGAAGGAAATTGGCACCGGGACCGGCCAGCGATATCCAGATCATGTCTTTTTTGGGGTTCCTGAGATTATACGGATTGACCATGACCGGCTTTGCCCAGCCGAAGTGTGCGATGAAAAGAAGAATCGTTCCGATCGGGTCAAGGTGGGCGATGGGGTTGAGCGTGAGCCTTCCCGTTGCCCGGGCCGTGGGGTCCCCGAACCTGTCGGCTATCCAGCCATGACATACCTCATGCACCGTGAGTGAAAACAGTATGACCGGTATCAGGAGAATAAATTCTTTCAAGCTTCCCGTATCCATATGAGGCTTTTATGTAATAGCATGTAATGCGCTCTGTCAATCATTTATGAGCCCCTGCGGGATTGAGCACCGGCGTGCTGTAGCGGCCGTTGATCCTTGCAGAAAAATAAAGGGCAATATATAGTGTGGATGGACCCCTAAGGAGGTTTTATGAAGGTTGCCACATCCGAAATAATGAGATCCCTCGATGTGAAGACCGCCGAATCTTTCGGCGTTCAGAGCATTCTCCTGATGGAGAACGCAGGAAGGGCTGTTGCCCGGGCGATTATGAAAGATTTCGATGCCCAGGCGAAAAAAGGGATCGTCGTGTTCTGCGGCAAGG
>JAJYLM010000055.1 GCA_021787655.1 bacterium | reverse complement strand
TTACCCCGTACTTGATACGGGGTGGGAATGACAGAAAACTGGCAAAGCCAACTCTCCATAACCACCGTCAAAGACGGTGGGTTTCTACGTTAATCTAAAAAGCATGGACATGCGGACTGACAGGCTCAATGGTGCTGAATGTGTAGATAAACGCAACACCCTGTCAATTATTTCGACAGTTTTGCGCAGATACCCGGATTTTGTATATCCAGTTTTACGATAAATCAATGGGATACCAGAGAATGATTATTCCTCAGCATGGCATAGATTATGCTAAAATAATTGTAGAGGAAAAGGAGGTTTTATGGAAAACAACAAACGCTGTCCATTCCTGAAAATCCAGGTATGCGGTTCCTGCTCCTTATTCCCTCTCAGCAAGATGATACCTGTCGACCAGATGAAAACCAGGAGCATGTGCCTGACACCGGATTATACCGCATGCAGCCAGTATACGGACGTCACCTCCCGGGAACACAACGGAACACCCGCTGTACGCGAAGAAAGCACGGACAACGGGGTGAAGGGCTTTGTCGTCAAAAAAAACTATTTTTACCACTACGGGCACACCTGGGTTCAGAAAGGGACCGCACACAGCGTACGGATCGGCATCGACAGCTTTGCGGGCAGGCTGCTCAGCAATATCCAGCGCATCGAGCTTGTTGCGCCTGAGAAAATGCTCAACAGCGGCACGGCCTTTATGAAGGTCTGGTGCGGTGACAAAACAGGAATGCTGATCAGTCCTGTCGACGGCGCGCTGTCCGGTGTGAACGGGGCACTGAACCGCGATCCCGGAATCGCGAACAGGGAACCGTACGACAGGGGTTGGCTTGTGACTGCAGACATTCAGGAACAGAGTCTGAAGTGGCTGCTGAACGATGAACTGGCGCTTCGATGGATGGAGATAGAGGGCGAGCGGCTGCGGCGAATTGTGCAGCAGGACATCGGTCTTACGATGACGGACGGCGGCATGATCATAGAAAGCCTTGCATCGCTTGTCGATGAAGATGAATGGAAGCCGCTGATGCGTGCATTTTTACTGAATGGATAAAAATAACAAGAAAGGAGGACACTACCATGGTAGCGATAATGGTTGCTCTGACGATCATAGGGTTTGTTGTACTGGACCTTGTGATCCAATCGGTAAAGGTCAAAAGGGCGAGACAGGAACAGCTGGTCAGACTGGACTTTTCGGACTTCAGCGTCCCGGTAAATACCTTCTTCTATCCCGGGCACACGTGGGTGAACATCCTGCCGAGCGGCGAGGTCCGCGTCGGTCTCGACGACTTCGCACGGAAGGTTATCGGAGACATAGAGGCCGTGGAAATACCGTCCCGTGGAAAGGCCCTGAAGCAGGGAGAAAAAGCATTCACCGTAAAATCCGGGAACAAGACGTTGAGTTTCCTTTCGCCGGTTGACGGCGAGGTAACCGGCATCAACAATGTCATGCTTGCGAATCCTGTGCAGGCTGCGCGGAATGCGTACAACAGCGGCTGGATACTGATCCTCAAGCCAACGAACCTGGCTGCAAACCTGAAGATTATGAAGATAGCCGAAGAAGCTGTGGCATGGCTCAAGGCGGAGATCCGCAGGTTCCGTGAATTTGCACTCGGAGAGAATCTGCACTTCGTTAAAGATGAACTGCAGTATGAGGTGGGCCGGACCAGTCAGGACGGCGGCTGCCTTACCGAAGGCATGCTGGGCCGCATGGACGAAAAGGCTGTCAGATTCTTCGAAGAAGAGTTCCTCGGTAAAAAGGAGTAACCTCCGCCGGGACAAAGAACCGGACGCTCCAGACTCTCTGCACGGAGATTACGGCCTGACAGGCTGAGAGACGTGAAAGGAGCTGATGTATGGCAACAAAGGGCATTCTCATAGATAGTACACGGTGTATTGGATGCGGTGCATGTGAAAAAGCGTGTAAGATGCGGAACAACCTGCCGCTCGGCCTTGAGAACCACCTGTCGGCGACAGCCTACACCGTGGTCCAGGAACGGCGGCCGGGCATCTATGTGCGGCGCATGTGCATGCACTGCGAGAACCCGACGTGCGTCTCCGTATGTCCGGTGGGTGCGTTCACGAAGACTGCCGCAGGTCCTGTGACATACGACAAGGACAAATGTATCGGATGCAGGTACTGCATGTATTCATGTCCGTTCAGCGTGCCGAAGTACCAGTGGGACCGGGTGATACCCTACGTCCAGAAGTGCTCCCTGTGCGCAGACAGGATTGAAGAAGGCTCTGAGCCCGCCTGCACCGCAGCATGTCCGGTTGGCGCCAGCATATTCGGCGAGCGGGACGCACTTATCGGAGAAGCACAAAAAAGGATCCGTGACAATCCGTCAAAATACGTCGACCACATCTACGGCTTGAACGAAGCCGGCGGCACCTCGGTGCTCTACCTGTCCAGCGTTCCGTTCGACAAACTCGGTGAACCGTTCACGATGCAGCTGCCGCACAAGCCCCTGCCGCTGTACACATGGGCTGCCCTGGAAAAGGTGCCAACCATCGTGGTCGTCGGCGGCGTTGTTCTGACAGGTATATGGTGGATAACCAGCCGCAGGGACGAGGTAAAGAAATTTGAGGAACGCACACAGCAACACCATTGGTGGCAACCCGGTAAAAAGAACGGCGGGACAGACAAGGACCCGGAGAGGAGGTAGGTATGCTGTTGAGAATGCCGAAGATAACGCTGTGGAGGATCATCATTGCCGTCATCGCTGCGCTCGGGCTCTACTACACGGCTCTCCGCTACACCAGAGGTCTTGGTGCCGTAACCAACCTGAGCGACAAGTTCCCCTGGGGCCTGTGGGTGGGGTTCGATGTCATCACCGGTGTAGGACTCGCTGCCGGCGCATTCATCATTGCATTGACGGTCTACATCTTCCGCATCGATACTTACCGTCCCATTCTCAGACCCGCCATACTCACGGGCTTTCTTGGCTACTCGCTTGTGGCGGTCGGGCTGCTGTACGATCTGGGCAAATGGTACGACGTGTGGCACCCCATCGTATTCTGGAACCCGCACTCCGTGATGTTCGAGGTCGCCTGGTGCGTCATGCTGTACCTGACGGTCCTCGCCCTCGAGTTCAGTTCCGTCGTGTTCGAGCGGCTCAGGCTGAACCTGCTGAAGAAACTCATCCACATGCTGATCATCCCGCTCTCCATCCTCGGTGTCATTCTCTCGACCCTCCATCAATCGTCGCTCGGCTCCCTGTTCCTCATCGTACCGTCGAAGCTGTACGCACTGTGGTATTCTCCGTACCTCCCCCTGTTCTTTTTCGTCTCCGCGGTGTCGGTTGGTTTTGCAATGGTAACCATGGAATCCTTCCTGAGCAGACGGTTCCTCGGAAAGGGTATAGAATTGAACCTTCTCAACGGCCTTGCCCGGGTCAACGTCCTTGTCATGGCCTTTTATCTGACCATCAAGCTTATCGACCTTGCCAACAGAGGCGTCCTGGGGGCCGTTCTGTCAACGCGGTTTGAAAGCATCATGTTCGATATCGAGACCATGGTTCAGGTCGTCGTTCCCCTGCTCCTGCTGCTGATACCGGCAGTGAGGACAAGCGCACGGGGGTTGTTTGTTACCTCGCTGTTTATCGTCATAGGGTTCATCATGAACAGACTCGACATCACCATAACGGGTGTCGAGGCTTCGTCGGGGACAAGCTACTTTCCGGCATTCGGGGAGATTGCAATCTCGGTATTTCTGGTGACCATGGGATTTCTGGCGTTTGCGTTCGCTGCAAAGTACCTGAATGTGTTTGTGCACGTTCAGAAAAAAGACGAACCACCGGTGGCGATCATCCACGATGTTGAATAAGGATTGGAGAAAAGACTATGAAACACACTCTTGTAGTCCGCGTCGCCCAGCTCTCTGCCGTCATACTGTGCGTTCTTTTGAACACAGTCCCTGCGCCGGCAGGTGACCACACGTATGTCGGGGTTGAGGCGTGCAAACTGTGCCATGAGAAACAGTACGATATCTGGAAGGCAAGCGCCCACGCCAAAGCGTATGCTGATCTGAAAGCCGGGGAGCAAACAAACCCCCGCTGTTTATCCTGCCATACCACAGGCGCGTCTGCTGCATTTCCCGGTGTGCAGTGCGAGGCATGCCATGGCCCGGGGAGCGCGTACTCAGATATGGACACCATGAAGAATTTCCGCACGGTCTGGGACGCAGGTCTGAACCGACATGCCGCAGCAACGTGCGTCAACTGCCACAACGAGCGCAGTTCTACGTTCCGCGGTTTTGACTTCAAGACCTCCTGGATGGAGATCATGCACTGAGTGCGTACAGCGGACTGTTTACGAAATGAATTCTACCTTCACCGGCGGTATGAGCCTGCGGTCCGCAGCCTGTTTGATGAACTCCTCGATCCCTGCCCTGCCCTCTTGACCGGGCTCCAGGGTATAGTTGTTCACGTACATCAGCGCGAACTGTTTCACCCGCTTCATATCGAGTCCTCGTGAGTACTTCGCGGCGTATCCCATGGCCTCATCCTCGTGCGCAAACCCATAGGCGATGCTGTCCTTTATGGCCTGGTTGATGGTATGCTTCAGTTGTTCGTCGTGCGAACGCAGGACGAGGTTGATACCGAGCGGAAGCGGCAGGCCTGTTGATTCAAGCCACCATTTCCCCAGGTCGGCGACGACATGAAGTCCGTCGTCTGCGTAGGTGATCTGCCCCTCGTGAATGATCAGACCTGCGGGCACCTTCCCGTCCTTCACAGCAGGCATGATCGTATCGAACGGCATGACACGGTACTTGAAGTCCTTCAGGTAGAGCTTCAGGGCAAGGAGTGCCGATGTAAATTCCCCGGGCACTGCGATCTCTGCTCCGGGAGCGAGCTTCGTGTCCCTGCTGACGACGATCGGCCCGTAGCCTTTACCCATGCTCGCACCGCAGGACAATATCTGGTAGTCTCCGGCTATGTACGGGTAAGCGTGCAGGGATGCTGCCGTGACGTCGAGGAGCGGCTGGGCCGGTGACCCCGTGCGCATGGCACGTTTGTTCAGGCTCTCGATGTCCGTCAATATATGATCGAATGTCATGCCGGTGATGGATATTTTGTGGTGCGTCATCGCATAAAACATGAATGCATCGTCTGCATCCGGGCTGTGCCCTATGGTTATTACCTTTTCATTCATCGCGTCTGTCCCTTCCTTTTTCTTTCTCCGGTATACCTTTCCGGCTTGAATGCTTTTCCCTCTCACTGCCGGTGCATCCGGCGTGTGAAGTAAAGATCACATCATTCAGAACGGTAACTTTTTGAGAAAACCATAGCAGTGTTTTTGGACAAATTCTACAACTATTTTACCACGCACAAAAGCTCCGCCGTGTTCCGCCAAAGGACGTGTGCCCGAAGCACATCCGTCCCCGTTCGCGGATGGCGAACGGGGTGATTCAAAGGTCATTGCCGGAGTACGAGAGGTTAAAACTTTTATTGATGAGGGGAAAATCAGGCACGACATTGCCCCTCGCCGCATAGCCCAGAACGGTCCAGTTCAGGAACGACGGGTCGCAGATGTCGACCCTGGAAATTTTTCCGTTCTGATCTGTTGCCACGAAGTAAACGATGTTTCCCCTCCAGCCCTCGGTTATACCTGCGGCGTAGTAGTTTTTCTTCAGCTTGATAGCCTTGCCGTGCTGTATGTCTCCCCCGGGCATGTCCCTCAGTGCACGGCTGATCAGATCTATCGACGAGTATACTTCCTTCACCCTGATAGTGAACCGTGCGTAAACGTCACCGTCCTGTTCTGTCGCAATCTCAGGATTGAGCCTGCCGTAAGCTGCATAGGGATAGTCCACCCGTGCATCCGATCGGATGCCCGATGCCTTCGCCGCAACCCCGACGACTCCATGGTCCTGCGCAATCTGCCGATCGAGCACCCCTGTTCCCCTGAGTCTGTTCAAGAGGGAACTCCGGCCCTCGGCTACCTCAATAACCTCGGAAAAATCCAGTCTCAGATCGCCCAGAAACTTGAGAAACGATGCTTCGAGTCCGGGAGTCATGTCCCTTGTTACTCCGCCCGGCGTATTCACGCCCCTCAGGAACCGGCTCGACGTTAACCGGTTGTTCCACTGCATCACGACCTCCCTGAGACGGCTCCCGCTGCTGCCGCCGAAACCGAACCCCGCATCCGTCATAAGAGCGCCGATGTCGCCGATGTGGTTTGCCAGCCTTTCAAGCTCGGAATAAATGACCCTCAGGTATGCGGCCCTTCCGGGGAGCTCCAGGTCCGCAAGCGACTCGACCGCCTGGCAGAATGCGAGCGAATGACTGTACGATGTATCGCCGGATACCCTCTCTGACAACCTGACCTTTTCTCCGATCTCATCACCGGCTGCAGGGACTTCAAACAGCTTTTCCGTGCCCTTGTGCGTGTATCCGAGCCTCGGCTCGAGCATGATTATTTCTTCGCCTCCGGCGCTGAACCGGAAATGGCCCGGCTCAATGATCCCGGCATGCACAGGACCAACCGGTATCTCGTAAATTCCCTCTCCTTCGACTTCATTGAAACGATAGGGTACCGATGCATTCCCGGGTCTCGTGTTCCAGGGAACGTCCCTGCGGAGGGGAAACAGGTTTTCCGGCCAGTTCTCGTGCAGGACTGTGCGCCTCGGATGGGGGTGATGTTCCGGGCGAAGTCCGAAAAAGGTCATAATTTTTCTTTCATAAACCGATGCCTCGTGTATCGATGGTGTAATCGATGGAAACGTCCCGTTGTCCCGGGTATCGGCGGACAGGACTATGAAGCGGTTTTGCCGGGGCACGCCAAACACATACAGGATCCTGAAGCGGTGCACGGCAGCCCCTGTATCCATGGCGGTTATGGTCTTGATCGGAAGTCCGCAGTCCCTGTGCAGGGTCACACACACACCAGGCACCTCGCTTTCGGGTATCTCATAGACGTTCAGATTGCCGAAATTTCCGGAAGGCGTGCGGCCCTCCTCAAATGTGCAGTCATGCTCCATAAACGGATCCATATCAGCGCCCCCCTGCCGCGGCCCGGATAAGGGACCGTAACGGGCCGGGAATAAAAAAGCCGAAGCAGATGAGGATGGAGAGTACAGCGATCATCGGAATGATCGTACGCAAGCCAGCTTCCCCTCCGGGGAGAGAATCAGGTTTTTTTCCGAACAGGAGTGAAGCAACGATCCGTAAAAAACCCACTGCAACAAGCACGACGGCAAACAGGGCGGCAACCGCAACGACCGGGCTGGATAGTATGCCCGCGGAGAAAATCGACACCTCGGTCAGGAAGATGCCCGAGGGAGGTATGCCCGCTATCACCACAAACCCGATAAGAAACACGGTGCCCGATACCGGCAGAGCTGAGATAACGCCGCGCACCTTGTCCGTTTTCGTGGAGCTGTACTTGAGCAAGATGTTGCCTGCCGAGAAGAACAGGACCGACTTTGCCAGCGCGTGATAGATCATCTGGAGGAGTGCGGCGAACGGGCCGGCCCCGCCGAATCCGAAACCGAGTGCCATGATACCCATATGTTCTATACTCGAATAGGCGAGCAGCCGCTTGTAGTTTTTCTGTATAAAGATTATGAATGCAGCCACAACGACGGAGAAGAGTCCGAAAAACATCAGGAGGTTGTCTGCGAATGCCTGTCCAACGGCCCTGTCCGTGACGGCTTTGAATCGCAGTATCCCAAAGAAGGCCACATTCAGGAGCACGCCTGAAAGCAGGCTGCTCACCGGGACAGGCGCCTTACTGTGCGCGTCCGGGAGCCATGTGTGCATGGGTGCAAGCCCCATCTTTGTGCCGTATCCTGTGAGCAGGAACAAAAACGCGACCTTCGCGATAAGCGGGTTGCCCGTACCGGCGCTGTCCAGCAGCATCTGCCAGGTTATGAGACCGTTGCTGTCTCCCGATCTGAGCAGGGGGATGAAGAACAGAAGTGTGCCGAACAGGCCCAGGAGGAGTCCGACGGAGTTTATGATCAGGTACTTCCATGCTGCCTCCATGGCCGACGGTTTATTGTAAAAGCTTATCAGAAAGGCGGTCGAGAGTGTTGTACCTTCGATTGCAATCCACATGATAATCGGGCTGGTTGTAATGACCGCGAGAAACATCACCATCAAAAAGAGGTTGAACAGGATATAGTACTGCTTTATCCTGCTGAAGCCTATGATCTGCTTGCGCACTTCCTCCCTCAGGTAGCCGGTCGAATACCATGCAGCAGCACTGCCGACCACGGCAATGATCATGATGAGTATGGCAACCAGCGCGTCTGCGGAAAAATCTGCGCCCTCCCCGCTCGTCCCCCGGACCACGACGGCGTACGTAATACCGGAGGCAGCTGTCAGATACACTGCCGATGCAAGCAGGGTTAGCCATTCAAGAACGGCCGTGCTCTTCCTGACGAACAGCGATGCAACAGCGGCACCAAGGGGTGCCGTCAGCAGGACAATAAACAGCATATCCCTCTACTCCTTCAAATGCCGCATGGCGGTCACATCGAGCGATCCATACTGCCGGTAGATCATGGAGACAAACACGACCGCTATAACGGTCCATACCAGAATATCGAAAACGATCCCGAGCTGCAGCCCGGGTGTCTGTTCAAGGCCTGCCATGGATGCAAACGCAACGATAGAATTTTCAAGCGAAAGGACACCAATCATCTGAGACAGTGCACCCTTCCTGTTGATGATAAGGAAAAACGAGATCAATATGCTCGCTATGCACAGGAACAGGGTGTCGGGTCCCCGGGTGATGATTGCGGTAAAGGAAGTAAAAAAATGCGAGTGCGCAACGGCAACCAGCGCCGTCAGCACGACAAGGGTGACCGGCACGTTCAGATAGGTGCTGACCGAAAACTTCAACCTGTTCTTTTTTATCAATCCGAAAAAAAACACAGGGGCTATGACGACCTTCACGAGGAAGGTAAGAACGATGACTGCGAGCAGCGCGGCAGAGAGCCTGTGGATCGAGGACAGGACCAGCAGAAGGACCACCAGGAAGGATTGAACCATGTACAGCACGACGATGGACGAGTTCTTCCGCACGAGGTGCATGAAGATGCTCGATGTCAGGATCAGCATTTCTATAAAAAACTGATATTCGAAGTACTGTCCTGCCATGCTACACCATCAGCCCTATGGCGATCGCACTCAGGATGAACGAGGTAAACAAAAGGTCGGGCAGCCTGAAAAACCTGAGCTTCGCCATGCCCGTTTCGATTCCTGCGATCAGGAAGCAAAAAAGGAGGACCTTGAAAAGGTACAGGACCGTCGACACAGCGAGCAGGGGGAACGTTACCGATGATGCCAGCCCCCAGGGGAAAAACAGGTTCACACCCAGGGAGATGAAGAGCACGAGCCTGATAGACGAGGCCCATTCAATCAGGGCGAGCTTCCTGCCGGAGTATTCCAGGATCATGGCTTCGTGAATCATGGTCAGCTCAAGGTGCGTGGCGGGATTGTCGAACGGGAACCTCCCGGTCTCTGCAAGCATGGCTATGAGAAAACCCGAGAATGCCAGTATGACCGGTATCAGGGATGGCAGCGGCAGTAATTCAACGGCAGCTGCGATGGAAGACAGGTTCGTGGTGCGGGCAGCGATCGCAAGTGTCAGGATGGAGAAGACGATTCCGCCCTCCGAAAGTGCTGCGACGGTCATTTCCCTGCTGGACCCAAACCCTCCGAAGCTGCTGCCGGTATCCATGCCCGCGAGTGCGAGGAAAAACACACCAAGGGCGAGTGTGTAGACCAGGGTAAGAAAATCACCGGTAAAACCGAATATCCTGATTGTCGTGATGAGCGGTACGGATATGCCGGCGACCACGGTGGTGGAGAAAAGCAGGTAGGGCGTAAACCTGAATACCCACGAAGCATCGGGGTTGATGACTTCATCCTTCCGGAAGAGTTTCCCGATGTCCCGGTACGGTTGAAGAACAGACGCGCCCTCTCTGTTCTGGAGAAGTGCCTTGATCTTCCGTATGATACCGGTAACCAGGGGCGCCATCAGGGGCAGCATGACGATTTGCAGGATACCTGCAAGTATGGACAGAACGATGTGCCCGCTGCCTTCCATCACATACCTCTCATGACGTAGACAACGAGCAGGCCGATCAGCGTCAGGAATATATACAAAACATAGGCATTGATGCTGCCGCTCTGGATCTTTTTGAAGTATCCGGATATCCGCGTTATAGTGTTGACCAGCGGCCTGTAGAAATACGTCTCATAGATGTTTGCGTTCTTCAGTGTTACGACGCTGGTCTTCGGAAAATATCTCATACTGGCATCGTTGTATTCGGTGTCGGTCTGCTGAGTCGGTTTGAGTATCCCTTTGAATATCATGATGATAGACCTTGAAAATCCGGTTGCGGTTATTTCCATTCTGGGCGAGAGATCAGCACCGCAGTCCCATGTCCTGCAGGTGACGGTCCGCCCCTTCTGGAATACCGCCCGTACTGCAAAGAATACAACGGCCGTGCCCCCGGTCAGCAGTGCAAACACCACCGGCATCGAAATGTTCGCAAACCCGTCCCGTAGTCCCAACGACCAGACATCAGCCGGTGGAGCAAGGGCCCTGCCTGCAAAGCCTCCGAGTTCCGCTGCAACCTTTGAAAGAATGGACACCACAGGTCCGGCGAACAGGCCGAGAAGGACCGTCAAGAGCGCGAGCACGGCCATTGCAGCGCGCATGGAAAGCTTCGGCTCTGATGCATGCGATACTGCATGGGATCTCGGCCTCGCAAGGAAGGTCGTCCCGAATACCTTGACAAAACATGCAGCGGCGAGCCCGCCGGTCAAGGCAAGCGATCCTGCTGCAAGCGTAAAGACGCCTCTGACAAAAGCACTGCGCAGTTGTATTCCGCTGAAGAGCGCCTGGAACGTCAGCCATTCGCTGATAAAACCGTTGAGCGGCGGCATGGCGGAGATTGCGAGCGACCCCGTCAGGAAGAGGAATGCGGTCTGCGGCATATACTTTATCAGGCCGCCGTACTCTTCCAGAGAACGTGTATGGGTCTCGGATATCACCGTGCCTGCGCCAAGGAACAGCAGACCTTTAAAGACCGCATGGTTGAACGTATGGTAGAGCGCTGCAACGAGACAGAGCGCTGCAACAGCCTCATCCCCGATGGACAGGAAAAAAAGCGCGCTTCCGAGCCCGAGAAATATGATGCCGATGTTTTCGATACTATGGTAGGCGAGCAGCTTTTTTATGTCGTGCTCGGAAAGTGCATAGAGGACACCGAGAAGTGCGGACACGGCGCCCAGGGCAACGATCACAAGCCCCCACCACCCCGGCGACGGGGCCATGATGTCGAGGAAAAGCCGCATGAGCATGAACACGCCCGTTTTTATCATGACACCGGACATGAGGGCAGAGACATGGGAAGGTGCTGAAGGGTGTGCCGAGGGGAGCCACGTGTGGAAGGGAATAATGCCTGCCTTTGTACCGAAGCCGACGAGCGCAAGCAGGAAAACCGTATTCTTGACAAGCGGAGGTATGGCGGATGCGCTGTTTTTTATCACAGCGAAGTCAAAGGATCCTGTCGTCCTGTACAGGAGCAGGAAAGCAAGCAGGATAAACGCGGTGCCCGTATGCGTCATGATAAAGTACACGGACCCGGCCCGTATATGTTCAGGATTGTCCCGCTCGAAGATCACCAGAAAATAGGAAGCGAGCGACATGATCTCCCAGACGATGAGGAAGAAGATGCCGTTGTCGGCCGTTACCACCATGATCATGCCTGCAATGAAGATATTGTACATGAATCCGAGCAGGCCTATATTGTACTTCCCGTAGTAATGCTTCACATACGGAAGTGCATAGACCGAACAGAGCAGGACGAGCAGCGATATGATGAGAACGAAGAAAGCGGACAGGGAATCAACACGGAAACTCACGGAAAGCCACGGAAACGATGTCGGCATGCTGATCGAGGCGATTGTACCCGACATCAGGATCGATACGGCGAACAGTATGCCGGCGGCAGCACCGGTAATCGCAAAAAGCCCCCCGGCAAGGTTTGCGGCATGATCGTATCTGGTCAACAGCAGGGACACGACTGCTCCGGCAATAAACCATGCGGGTATGATAAAAACCCAGAAGTCAATTGTACCAAGTGCGGGCATCAGTCAGTGGTCTCGTTTTCTAAGATGCCCTGCCGCTTATGATCTCGATGATCTTGAGGAAATACCGGAGAATATCTCCGGGTGCAGGGGGATCGCCGGGTATTACAAAATCGACCGGTATGACCTTATCCACGCCGTCAAGAACCGCATAGGAGCCCTGAAAGGCCCCTCCTGTTATGGCATCATCGCCGAGAGCGACAACCATCTTTGGTGCCGGCATGGCTTCATAGGATCGTAGCAGTGCCTCTTTCATGTTGCGGGTGACGGGCCCGGTCACAACGAGAACGTCCGCATGGCGGGGCGACGCGACAAAATGGATACCGAAGCGCTCGACGTCATAATACGGGTTTGAGAGCGCCGTGAGCTCCTGTTCGCACGCATTGGTCGATCCGCTGTCGACGGCTCGTATGGCCAGCGAACCCCTGAATGACCTGGGGATCGATGGACGGAGCGTGCCGCGGGTCAGGATGTCGCGCTCTTCGGGTAAGGGACCGAGCTCTTCGCGGCTCAGAACGGTTTTCGGAGTCCGGATAATTTTTTTTATGAGTGGGTACATATAAAATTGCTATTCCTATACGAAGACTTTTTTCAGTTTGTCAAGATATAGTTGTCTCAGATCG
>JAJYLM010000054.1 GCA_021787655.1 bacterium | reverse complement strand
GTCCGATTTTTATAGTCATGCCTTCACCCTTTCGATCTGTGCACCGATCTTCGACAATTTTTCCTCCATACCCTCGTACCCCCTGTCCAGGTGGTAGATCCTCGATATCTCCGTGACATTGTCCGCGATAAGCCCGGCGATCACCAGGGAGGCACTTGCTCTGAGGTCCGTTGCCATGATTGGTGCTCCCATGAGCCGCGTTTTTCCCCGCACGATCGCAACATTGTTCTCGACCGTGATATCTGCCCCCATCCTTCTCAGTTCTGCGACGTGCATCAACCTGTTCTCGAAGATCGTCTCTGTGATGATACCCGTGTCGTCACCCTGTGTCAGCAGAACCATGAACTGTGCCTGAAGGTCCGTGGGAAAGTTCGGGTAGGGCTGAGTTTTGATGTTTGCACTCTTCAGCCACGTATCCCTGTTCCTCCTGACCATGACGCTGTCCGCGGTCTCCGAGTACTCGATGCCGGCCTCGTTCAGCTTGAACAGGAGCGCGTCAAGATGACGCGGATTGCAGCCGGTTACCTCGACTTCACCGCCGGCTGCCGCTGCTGCTATCAGGTAGGTGCCGGCCTCTATCCTGTCAGGGATGATGTCCATACTGCACCCGTGAAGCTGATCGACCCCCTGTATCTCGATAAGATCGGTACCGGCCCCGTTGATCCGGGCCCCCATATTCACGAGCTGTTCCGCGAGGCTGGAGATCTCCGGTTCTTTTGCTGCGTTCTCTATGATCGTTGTGCCCCGTGCCAGTGTTGCCGCCATCATGATGTTTTCGGTCCCGGTCACGGTCGTTGTATCGAAGACGATCTTAGCACCGGTGAGCCTTTTGGCGGTGACGTTGATATAACCGTGCTCGATGGAGACATCTGCACCCAGGGATGCGAGTGCCTTGATATGCAGGTCAACAGGCCTGCTCCCGATTGCGCACCCGCCGGGCAGGGATACCCGTGCACGCCCGTACCGTGCCACGAGCGGCCCGAGGACCAGTATCGAAGCGCGCATTGTTTTGACCAGTTTGTAGGGAGCCTCGTAGGTGTTCATACGGGATGTGTTTATCGTGACAGATCTCCCGGATGTGGCATCTGTGGTCGTTCCGCCATACCCGGTTGTCGATATCCCCATGTTTTCGAAGAGCGCGACCATGGTCGTTACGTCCGCAAGGTGCGGTACTTTGCTGAGCCGTACATCTCCGGAGGTCAGTATAGCGGCAGCCATTGCAGGGAGCGCCGCGTTTTTCGCGCCGCCTATAGAAACCTTTCCGTACAGTTTATTGCGACCTTTGATTATCAGCTTATCCATGGGTAGCAAAAGAGTAAACGCGGTCAGCAGGTTCTGTCAAATAGTTGTGATTTCCCGCAGGGTGGTATATACACAATGCCTTATGAAGGGTTGCAGATGTATCCGGATACTGAAGGATGCGGCAAGTTTGGTTGAAAAGGTGAACATATGGCGACGAAAATCTATCTGATACGGCACGGAGAAACGGAAAATGCCCATGAAATGAGGTATAAAGGGACAATCGATGTGCCTCTCTCTGAGAATGGTGCGCAGCAAATTGCACGTGTTGCCGATTTTCTCGCGCAGCGCACAACCCTGAATTTCGTGTACTGCTCCCCGCTGGGCAGGGCGCAGAACAGCGCTGAGATCATTGCGCAGCGTTACCAGATACAGCCCATCATTTTACCGCAGCTGCGGGAGATTGATTTTGGTTCATGGGAGGGCCTGAATTTTGAGGAGGTACGGGCAAAGTATCCCGATGAGTTCAATGCGTGGGCAAACGACCCGCTCAGGCAGGGGCCGGTGAACGGAGAAACAATCGCACAGCTCCGGGACCGGGTCACGGAAGCACTCGATCAGATACTGGCGAACAACAAGGATCAGAATATAGCAATCGTTGCCCATGGTGCGGTCAACAGGGTCATGCTGGCACAGGTGCTCGGCCTGCCCCTGAACAATATATTCAGGATCGAGC
Source organism: bacterium (assembly GCA_021787655.1). Lineage (GTDB taxonomy): Bacteria > JAMCPX01 > JAMCPX01 > JAMCPX01 > JAMCPX01 > JAJYLM01. Next base: position 10,767 of record JAJYLM010000054.1, on the reverse strand, counting down.
AGGATTTTGCCGCACTCAACATCGTGGAATTCCACCGGAAATTTCCTGTCCTGCGGCTGCTCAATGCCGTCGTCTACCGTTGATCCGAGATCGCAAAATCGGTATCGGAGATTATTTAATCTTCAGTGAAGTGCATTTCTGTTACCGGATCCCCGGATGATTGGCACTGAACCAGCCTGGACTTGACCTTCGTGGTAAATTTGCTCATGATCAAAAATTGCTCGATCCACCCCATGACACTGTTGGCGTGCCGTATGTCAATATCGGGGAAATCTTTTATTTTAATGGTAAGGTGCCGGTCGTTGCCGTGTTCCAGATAACTCGCGACTTCCACGGTTCCTGTATCAAAATAGCTGTTCCACATGTTCATGACCTGCGAAAGCAGCATCTTTATGTTCATGAACCTCAGGAAGACCCTGAAAAGGGAGGATATGTTGTCCTTTGCTGCGAGCCTGCCCTGCTCAATACAAAACTCATAGTTGCCTGTTCCCAGCAGCGTGTCGAGCGCTGCAAGCATATCGACGTACAGCTTGTACGGATACCATCTCGCAACAAGGATGTGCTCGTCCAGAAATGCGGAAGAGTCTTTGGGAAGCATATTCTTGATCTTCGGCATAAGATTGTCCGGCTGCGTCTTGATAAACTTTATCAATCCGAGTATTGCAACACCTTTCACCTGTGCCATAATATCCTCTCTAAAATATTGTTTTTTCCCGGTACTGTTCCAGGGTTCGGTTCTGCATAACGTTTAGAACATTTTTACGTGAAAGTCATTACATTCGATGACAGAGTTACGATATACCTGCTCGTTGCCTTACGGCAGATACAAAGACCATGAACACAGGATGCAGAGAGAGAAGGGTGCTTACAGCCGATGAGGACAACCGGGAACAGCTATTGTTGACATCAGCGGAAAAAATGGCTAAGTAGGTGAAAAATAATTACGCCCCCGTAGCTCAGTTGGATAGAGCAAGGGATTCCTAATCCCTGTGCCGCAGGTTCGACTCCTGTCGGGGGCATTATGAAACAGGGAGGCAGTATGTTTATAAGCAATACATCTGTAAAAGACCTATCATCGGTCATCACTGCTGTCTGGGAGATATACGGCTCTGTAAATCAGCCCGTTATAGCCCTTCCCGACAAATCCCCGGAGCCAACATGGGCATATGTGATTGCAATAAAAAAAGAAAAAAAGATGCAGATATATATTTATTTGTTCCGGGAACAAAGCAGGGAAGGGGTTTTTTATTCGAACGAAGGCGGAGATGCCGAACTGATCAACGCAAAGGCTGTCTTTAACGACGCACTTGATTTTACCGGGAGCATGGGATTTATTATGGAGAGAGTTGAACTCGGAGAAACGGATGACCAGAGAGAGGCGGCAATAAAAGCCATTCCGGCCTTCTTGACGGATCTCAAAGAATACAGGCTGCCCGCAAGCGGGGACGAACTGGTACTTGAAACGGTGTATGATGAGCCGCCGGGCGACAAGGATGTCAGTGCAGGAACGGATGATCGCGTGAAAAAAAAGGGAGGTAGACAATGGCTGGCAAGGGTCTTAAGTTTGTTTTAATTGTTGTTGTTGCGGTATCTTTAGCAAGCTGCGGGGGCAGGAATCCGGAATTGATCAAGCAGGCGAGCATGCGGTATGATATCGGTGCTGCTCTGCTCAACAAGGGAGATTATCCCGGGGCAGTGCAGCAGTTGTCCGCAGCAAAAAGCCTGAATCCCGACGATCCGTTCACGTATAACGCTTTGGGCCTCGCATACTATGCCGAAGGCATGAAGTCAGATGCCGAGCAGGCATACAAACAGGCAATAGGCCTGAATAAAAATTATTCTGATGCATTCAACAACCTCGGCGTGCTGTACCTGAGTGAATCGAAATGGGACGAAGCGATTCGTGCATTTCAGTCCGCGCTTACCAATCCCCTGTATATGTCCCCGCAGATCGCATGGGTGAACCTGGGGTGGGCGTACTACCAAAAGGGAAAGCTCGATCAAGCGCTGAAGGCATATACGAGCGCATTGACAATATTGCCTGACATGCCGGCTGCTCACAATAACATGGGGCTGGTCTATCTTAGAAAAAATATGCTTCAACATGCTGAATATGAATTCAAAACAGCAATCTATTATTTCAAGGCTTATGCAGAGGCGTATCTGAACCTCGGTGTCGTCTACATGAAAAAGAAAGACTATGCGGAAGCAAAGAAGCAGTTCCAGACAGTCATCAAGCTTTCACCGGACAGCACCTTTGCAGGTACTGCACAGCGGTATATCAACATTTTAAAATAAGATGGACAGTTTCGGCGAGTTCCTCAGAAGGGAAAGGGAACTCAGACACATAGAGTTAAACGAAATATCGAAGATTACGAAGATTAAGAAGGCATACCTTCAGGCAATCGAGAATGACGCCTATGAAGAATTGCCCGATATAGCGTTCGTCAAGGGGTTCATCCGCGCGTACTGCAATTACATAGGCCTGGATCCCGAGCAGACGGTCAACTATTTTCAGCAGTTTTACGATGAGAGCTTTCGTCAGACCGGACAACCGCAGAAAACAGGTATCATCCAGGGTTTGAACCGGCGAACATTTGCCTTTGCAGCACTAGGGATTGTTGCCGCAGGTATCCTTGCAGCAGGCATCTATTCGGTATCGAAGGGCGGGAGCAGCCATCGGAGTGAACGGTACAGGCACAACATTCAGGAACTCAGCATAACGTCGACGGTCACTGCACCGCCGATCCCGGCGGAAGCCACTGCCATTACGCAAACTGCACTCTCCATCACCACGACAACTGGGAATCCTCTTACCATGACGGTCAGGCAGCATACACTTCTCCTCAAAGCAACTGAAAATACCTGGGTCAAGCTTATCCCGAACAATGAAGAGAACGCCGGGCAGGAGGCTCTTTTAAAACCGGGAGACCGGGTTGCATGGAAATTCTCGGGCACCGCACTGCTCATCATCGGAAATGCAGAAGGACTGAACGTGCAGCTCGACAACAAAGAGATTCACCATAACCATGTCAGGGCTGAAGTCATACGTCTGAAACTGGCAGAATAACGCCGCGCGGTATCCGGTACCATGGTGTTCAGATCATTCGGGATATTTTTCTTTTTCATTCTTATAACTTCATGCAGTCTGATCAAGCCAATTCTGGTGCAGAAACACTATTCTCTGCAGGATGTCACCAATGCGGCTGCCGCGGGCAATGAGGGACTTGCCTACAAAGAGGCCGGCCTTGTTGACGTATCCGGCCTGACCGGTGATGCTCTCGCACAGTATTCATTTCTGCGGGCGTTCCTCAGCTACCGGACCGGACACTATGCACATGCACGGGACTATTTCAATACGCTGCTGAAAGAAAAATCCGGCGTTCCTGATTATATTCAGTGGTATCTCGCACAAAGCTATGAAAAAAGCGGAGACTGCCCGGCGGCAATTCCGCATCTCGAAACAATCGCAGGTTCGTACACGGAGAGCGTCTTTTATAAACCAGCAGTACAACTGCTGGGGCAGTGCATGACAGCTCTGAAAGATTACTCCGGTGCAATTAAACTTTATTCCCGTTATATAACAGAGCCATCATTTTACAGGGAGCTCCCCGAACTGCTCAGCCTCAGAGCTGGACTGCTGGTCAGCACACAGGACACCGCTGGTGCGGTCAAAGATTATGTTCGGCTCTATACGATGTTTCCCGGATCACCCTATGCAGGAGATGCTTTCAGTGCTTTGGGAACCATAACCGACGTAACCAGCCTGAACATCGATCACTATCAGGTCGCCCGCCTGTGCATGATGGACGGCAAATATCAGTCTGCTCTCCGGGAACTGGGAACAGCGCTTTCCGCGATCACCCCGTCCGGCAGCAGGAATGAGCTCTTGAGGATATACAAGGATATGGGTATTGCATACTACCACACGGGGTCTTACTCTGCTGCCATCACGTCGCTGCAAGCATCACTGAAGTACAGTAATCTGGACGGCGATGATTATCCGGAAACGCTGTTCTGGCTGGGTAAAGCATATGAAGAAAAAAAACAGACGGATGATGCCATGAACACGTTTTTGCAGCTCGCCGTTCTCAGGAGCAGTTTTAGGCCGATGGCCATGTATAAACTCTCTGTCCTCTATGGACAACAGGACCATAAAGGAGCAGCCCGCCGCTGGCTGATGAAACTTGCCAATACGGATACGCCCTTTTCATTGGCAGCGTACTGGAGTCTTGCGTGGTCATATTATAAAACGGGCGACTTCAGGAATGCCCTTCATTTCCTGAATACAATGGAACACTCGAAATACAGTGACAATCTGGCAGCGATCAAAGCGGCGTACTGGAAGGCCCGGATCCTGTTACAGCAGGGAAACACAGACAGGGCCAATAAAATGTTTTTTGCAATCGCGCAGTCAATGCCGCTGAATTATTATACAGTCATGGCAAACACGTGGATCGGTGTCAATAGAATCTCGTACGATCCCGCGGATGTTTACGCTCCCCACGCAGTATCACCGGACCCGTTCTTCCAGTATCATTACTCCCGGTACCTCTATCTTGAGGGGCTCGGCATGCGCCACGAAGCTCTCCGTGAACTCGCGGCATTGTCTTCGCTCAACCTTTCCGAAAATGAATATCTTGTGCTCTGTTACGCGTATTATATGAACGGTGATTATTTTCACAGCCTCTATATCGCCCGCACACAGCTTGGCGATATGCTGCAGACATTCGATCCCGGGACCATACCGGTTTGGTTTTACAGTTATCCTTCAGGGTATGCACAGATCATCGGGGAGTATGCAAAGAAATACGCCTTAAATCCCTTTATTCTGTATTCCCTGATTCTTCAGGAGAGCAGGTTTAAACCCGATGCAGCTTCAAATGCCGGTGCTCTCGGTATAATGCAGATTATGCCGTCGACGGCATCGAGAGTGGCAAAAGCAATATCGCTGACGACGTTCTCCCCGGATTTATTGCTTGATCCGCAGATCAACCTTGGTATTGGAACATGGTATTTTAAAAAGCTCATGACGAAGTACAACAACAACTATGTTCTGAGCCTTGCAGCATACAATGCGGGCGAGAAAGCGGTTGATATGTGGCTTGCGCACTCTGACGACTGTACGACGGATGAATTCGTCGAAGATATCCCTTTCGGAGAAACACGTCATTACGTGAAAAGTATCGTCACGAACCTTGCCGCCTATACCATGATATACGGAGGCAGCATCAATCTTGAGAAACAAATAGATCTGGGAAGCAGCTTTCTGAAAGGCTGCCCCCCACAACATTGAGTGCGGTATTACATCTCGACAGAATATTCGATTGTATCGAACCAGAAACCTGTTTTCTTGATGTTGTCGATTTCTGCCTGGATCATGGTGTAATGGGCCTCTTCCATCTCGGAGAGCCTCTTGAACGTTTGCTGTATTTCCGGAAGTGCGGCATTTTTGGCGTTGGCGGAGTAATAATCAATAGCCCGCTGTTCCAGCGCCCGTGCAGTTTCAAGTGCCGAAAGCTCGGTGGCATTTGCTTTGCCCATGGTCTGAATATCCTTTGTGCTGATTTTCGGCAGCAAGGGTTCTACCATTGACCGGTCAATGGACACCGATTGCCAGCCCTTTTGGGCAATCACGCTGCTGATTTGGTTGTCCAGAAGCGTCATATGTCCGAACTCATCTATCGCGAGCCGGATGAACATGTTTTTACCGCCACTATCCTGTGTCTGCCGTGCAAACTTCAGGTATGTAAGAAGTGCTTCTTTCTCCGATTCATTGGCGGTTTTCAACACCGTGAGCAGTTCTTTATCTCTGTTTTCCATTTATGTACCTCCTGTTTAATCTTCTGTAAGAACGAATGCATCATATTCCATCTGAAGCGAATCGCGGTGGGAGTGCTCTTCTTTTATCAGCCGGTCGAATATTTTTTGTTGTTCCGGCTCCTTGACGATCCGGCGCATATCCGTATACAGCTTCTCCGACATGGTTTCCCGTTTGATCGCCAGCAACAGTATCTGCTGGTATTCCATGTGGTACTGCATGTCGGGTGAAAAGGACTCCTGCACAGTGTAGTCGTTGATGGTGAGAACAGAGAGGTCCATCATGACCTCTTGTGACAGCTTCATACCCTCGAGCTTTTGCTTGTGGATCAGCTCCTGCTGTGCGAGTTGATTGAAGAACGTTACTGCATTCGACGTTGTTGCGCTCTTTTTCGCCTCGATATAGAAATTATACGCGTCCTGCTCCCTGTCTATCGCGAACTGGACTATGTCTTTATACTGCTTCTCCATAAAATCTCCTTAAATGATTCAATATCCCTGACGGAATATAAAGAATATAAAATTAAATTCAGCGCGGTCAATAGTTTTTTAAATATGTGTGCACGATCGCTGCGCAGGGTGCGCATGCATCATGCTTCAAAAATGATTTTGAACGGTGCGTGTTTTCCTGCTTGCAGCACGTACTCTCCCCGGGTGTCTAATTTATAAAAGAGATCTTTTACCGGTGTGCTGTTCACCGTAATACCGCCTCCCTGGATGAGGCGTTTTGCCTCAGTTTTACTAGGTGCCGCGGCAACATCGACCAGTATCTGGTACAGAAAAACAGGTTCGCCCGCGGATTGAAGCCTGAATTCTTCGATCCGGTCGGGTACCTCCTTCCGGGAGAATACCTTTTCAAAAGACTCCTGTGCGCTGCGGGCCTGCTCCCCGGTGTGAAATTTCTGACACAGTCTGAACGCGAGCTGTTTTTTGACGTCCATGGGGTTTATCTTTTTCCGGCCAGCCTGGTCTTTGAGATGTTCTATGTCGGCCTGCGGCATGTCCGTCAAGAGCTCGTAGTATGTCCACATAAGCTCATCCGAAATGCTCATGAGCTTTCCGTACATCGTATCCGCAGATTCCTGGATCCCGATATAATTACCGTAGGATTTGCTCATCTTTCGTATGCCGTCTGTTCCCAGGAGCAGCGGCATGGTCAGCACGATCTGTGGCGGCAACCCGTAGGCTTCCTGGAGTACCCTGCCGACCAGGAGATTGAATTTCTGGTCCGATCCTCCGATCTCGACGTCGGCTTTCAAAACGACCGAGTCATACCCCTGCATCAGCGGGTACAACAGTTCATGGATACCGATTGGTTTTTTTTCCGCATAGCGCTTCGTAAAATCATCCCTCTCGAGCAGGCGTGCGACCGTGTATCTCGATGCGAGCTTGAGGAGATCGTGCATGTCGAATTTCAGAAACCACTCGGAATTGTAGCGGACCTCGGTTTTCCCGGGGTCGAGGAGCTTAAAGGCCTGCTGCGTGTACGTTGCTGCGTTCTCCAGCACCTGTTCCCGCGAGAGCTGGGGTCTGGTGACCGATACGCCGGTGGGATCTCCGATCATTGCCGTAAAATCTCCAATCAGAAAAACAATCGTATGCCCGGCAAGCTGAAAATGCCTGAGCTTTTCCATGAGTACGGTGTGGCCGAGGTGGATATCCGGCGACGTCGGATCGAAACCGGCTTTGATCCTGAGGGGCTTGCCGGTGGATATTCGCTTATTCAGTTCTTGTTCCTGGATAATCTCAACAGAACCTTTTTTTATGAGAGAAATAAAATCCATGAAATACAGTGTGCGGATTTTAGAGCGGTGTCATGAAAAAGGACGGCCGCTGAGGGCCGTCCTTTTTTCGTTCAGGCTTTAATGATGCAGTTAACAGGGCAAACTGCAACGCAATATTGTACTGTTATCTTACCGGCCTTGATTTCTTCATCGTCCTCCGTGCATTTTGCGGGGTCTATTACGTAGAGATCCCCCGGACTTATGGCTCCGCGCGGACATTCTGGTTCGCAGACGCCACAGGCAATGCACTCTTCGGTAATCTTCATCGCCATGTCAAATTCCTCCTTTTTATAGTTTGAACACCTGTTTGTAGCACTTCTTCATAGAACAGGTCAATCATATTTTTCAAGATGTTCTTTTTTTATATTTGAAAGTAAAGCTTTGTTCTTATATAACTCCAGAACAGTCATGGCAAGCGCCATCGCACCGGTGCGCATTCCGGCGTATGCCTGCGGTTTGTTTCCCTGGATCCTGAATGCTTCCGAGTGTGCCGGGCAGCCGGCAGAAGTTATCGCGAGGGTCGGATGGATCGCCGGAACAGCCTGGCTGACGTTGCCGATATCCGATGAACCAAGTTCCTTGTCCGTAAAAAAACTGTCGATCCGGACTCCGAGCCCGGTCAACTGACGCTCGAAAACACGTGCAAGAGCGGTATTCGGTTCCAGAGGGAAATAGACATTACCCAGCCGCTTGATCGTGTGACCGAGGTGAAAAGCGCCCGCAGCGCCACGCACTGCTGCGGTAAACCTTTTGACCAGCACTGCATGCGACCGGAGGTCTGTTGCCCTGATGAAAAATTCTGCCTGCGCCATGTCCGGGATGATGTTTGCGGCGGTTCCTCCCTGTTTGATGATACCGTTTATCTTGTTGCCGGCGGGCAGGGTTATCCTGGTTGCGTCGATGGCCTGAAACAGTGACATCATGCCGGAGAGCGCATTTTTGCCCTGCCATGGATTTGCGGATGCATGGGATGAAACACCCTTGAACACGACTGAAAACCGCTCGAGCGAAAGCGATAGTTTTATGATCTCGGTTTTATCCGCCGGATGGATCATCATGGCGGCGTCCACGTCCCGGAACACACCCTTGCGGACGAGCAGTGCTTTCGCACCAATGGTCTCTTCAGCAGGGCATCCGACCACGGTCAGCGTACCGGCCGAAGGCTTTACGATGGATGCTATGCTGAGAGCAGCAAGCACCGACATTCCGGAGATGAGATGATGTCCGCAGGCATGACCGAGCCCTTCCAAAGCATCGTACTCGGCGAGCAGTGCGATGACCGGTTTACCCGTCCCGTACGTTGCGACAAATGCGGTCGGAAGTCCCCTGACGTCCTGAACAGAAAAATGATGTGCACTCAGCACGCCGCAGATATTCTTTTTCGCCTCGTGCTCATGTAAGCCGTACTCCGGGTGGTGATACAGGTAGCCGGCAAGGGCCGCCGCTTCAGGGTAAGAGCGGTCGAGGATTTTCGAGAGAGGCAGAATTGATATCTATACCTCCATGAGTTCTTTGTTCTTTTTTTCGGAGATTTCGTCGATCTTCTTCATATTTTCGTCGGTGATGGACTGGACCTTCTTCTGCAGGACCTTGGAATCGTCTTCGCTGAGCTGCTTGTCTTTTTCTGACTTCTTCAGGTCATCGATCGACACCCTGCGTATATTCCTGACTGATACCCGTGCTTCCTCGAGCATCTTTCCTATCACCCTGGTCAGTTCCTTCCTCCGCTCTTCAGTCAGGGGTGGGATGGAAATGCGAATAATCTTGCCGTCGTTGACGGGTGTTAAGCCGAGCTCCGATGCAAGAATCGCTTTTTCTATAAGGGCGATTGCTTTCACGTCCCAGGGCTGAATCGTGATCTGCCTCGGATCCGGCGTTGCAACGGACGCCATCTGGCTGATCGGTGTCGGGGTACCGTAGTAATCCACTTTGACAATATCGAGAATGGAAGCGGATGCCCTGCCTGTCCTGAGTTTTGACAGCTCATTCCTGAAAGCTGCAATGGTTTTCTCCATTTTTTCTCTGGTAAGGTGGAGTATTTTCTCATCCATTGTGTTCACCTTCCTGTGATAAGTGTTCCGACCTTCTCGCCGAGGACAATCCTCTTGATGTTGTCTTTAATATTGATGTCAAAAACGATAATGGGAAAATTGTTGTCCATGCTCAGTGAGATTGCAGTTGAATCCATCACTTTAAGACCGCGTTTTAAGATGTCGATGTATTTCAACTGGTCGAATTTTACCGCTGACTTGACGAGATTCGGATCGGCGTCATAAACACCATCGACCTTGGTTGCCTTCATGAGAATGTCAGCCTTGACCTCGATGGCCCGTAATGCGGCCGCGGTATCGGTGGTAAAGTAGGGGTTACCGGTCCCTGCAGCAAAGATCACCACGCGCCCCTTTTCCAGGTGACGCAGTGCCCTTCTCCTGATATACGGCTCGGCAATTTCGTGCATTTCTATCGCGGTCTGTACCCGCGTGTGGACATTCTCGTGCTCGAGTACGTCCTGCAGTGCTATCGCATTGATAGTTGTTGAGAGCATACCCATGTAGTCGGCGGTAGCCCGATCAATCCCGAGCTCGAGTGATAGTCCGTCTCCCCGTACCAGGTTTCCGCCCCCGATGACCATGGCGACCTGTACGCCGAGCCCGACGATCTCTTTGATCTGATCGGCGATGTCCCGCAGCGTTGTGGAGGCAAAACCGGAACCTTTTTCGCCCCCAAGGATCTCACCGCTGAGCTTTAACAGTATCCTTTTATATTTAATGGTGCCCATGCTTCCTGTTATTTTGCTGTTTCCCCGATCTGGTACCGTGTGAACCGTCTGATAATGACGTTTTCTCCGACTTTGGAAATCATGGATTTCAGAAGATCTCCGATAACGACATTCGGGTCACGGATGTAACTCTGCTCTACCAGACAGACTTCCTTGTAGAACTTGTCGAGTTTGCCCTGTACCATCTTTTCTATGACAGCGGCCGGCTTGCCCGATGCTTTGGACTGATCGGCATAGATCTCTTTCTCTTTTGCGACGATCTCTGCCGGGACCGCTTCCCGGTCGACGTACAGGGGGTTTGCCGCTGCTATCTGCATGGCTATGTCTTTCGCAAACATCTTAAAATCCGAGGTCCGTGCGACAAAATCCGTTTCGCAGTTGATC
>JAJYLM010000053.1 GCA_021787655.1 bacterium | reverse complement strand
CGCCACTGTTCCTGCACCGTGGTATGCGTAGGTTTCCGGAACCGTGTTCTTTTCCCTGAGTGCTACCTCGGTTTTCGGCATGCCGCCGGTCGTAACGCCAATGACGATGGCATCAGGGGCACGCTGTTTACCTTGCACTGCATCGCGTGCTGCGGCAAGTGCAAGGGCGTGGGTCCGGGGAACGCTGTCCTCTGATTCGACGGGTATATCGACTGGTGCGACCGGTACTTCCTGATCGGCGCTCACCCCGAATATATTGGTTGTGCGGATTCCTGACGCTGCGGTCTTTATTGCCTGGAGTGTTGCGGTGCGGCCCCTTCCCAAGGGGCTGATGATACCCAATCCTGTGATAAAAATACCCTGCAATGGCATCTGGTACACATCAAACTAAGGTACTGTTATCATGAAGGTAGCGTGCCAGCGCATTGAATGAAGCAAATACCTTTTCTCCTAACTCCTTATTGTCTATTTTTACCCCGTAATCTTTTTCGATAACGGTAACAAGTTCAAGGATGTCGATAGAATCCATCCCGAGTTCATTGCCGACGAGCGGAGCATCGTTGTCGATTTCCTCAGGACGGATGTCCCGGATATTAAGGAGGTCAAGAACCTTTTTCTTGAGGTCGTCGATTAATTTTTCGACGGATACTTTGTCGGCAGGCAACGTCTCAGCTTGCGACTTTTCGGTCTGCGAGTCTACCATGTTCGATTTTCTCCTTAATGTATTCTGAAATCAGCCTGATATTGGTGAGTTTGGGATAATCAGCTTCTGCGATATTAACGGAAAACTCGTCCTTCAGGACGAGAACGACGGTTATCAGATCCATGCTGTCGATACCCAATTCCTCCATCAGATGCATTTCCGGATCAAGTGTCTCCGGAGTAACGTCTTCGAGTTTGAGTTCGTCGATGAATATCTCGGATACCCTCCTCTGAAGATCTTTGACTGTCATGTCTTTCGTATTTGTTATCATCATTACCTCCTTATCGTTACACGCAACGATAGATAATTTTTATTAAAAATGTACCGTGTTGTCAAGCTACCATGAACCTGTCTCATCGCTGAACAGCCTGGGAACGCATGTTTTTTCCCCCGAGTCTCGGATTGTTGTTTCGTTTGTCCCGGTAAATCTGCAGAAAAAGCTTGCTCATCTTGACGGATTGGGATTCATCCCTGTAAAAATTGTTCCACGCATCGTAGTACAGCCTCTGCAGGGTATCCGGTGACATCTGTTTTGGCTGGAATACAACGGTTGACGCATTGTAGTGGTTCCAGTCGTCGTCGAATATTCTGCCCTCCGACTTCATCTGGTCATAAACCTGCGTACCCGGAAATGGTGTCAGTACCGTGAATTCCGCAAGGTCCAATTCTATGGTGAGCAGAAAATCGACAAATCGTTTGATAAAATCTTCCGTATGCTCGTCCATTCCCAGCAGGATAGTTCCTTCCACGCCGATACCGTAGTCATGGAACATCTTTATCCGGTCCCTGATCTTGTCTGAGATCGTATAGATGGCGTGATAGACATACCAGCAACCCGCTTTTCGGGCCAGATTCAGAACCTCGGGTACCGGAGAGATGGGGTGAGAAACCCAGCGTTTGCCCATGCCCTCCATGGCACGGAACACCTCTTTTTCCCATGCAACATTCTGCTCCAGCGAGTTGTCCACAATGAACAAAAGATCCGACGAGCTTTTCATGTCAGACACGACATGTTCGATAGGACGCATCCGGTGCATACGGCCGCCCAGATACGGGACACAGCACGGATAACAGTTGAACCTGCATCCCCTCGACGTCTGAAGAAGGTCGACCAGTTCCCATCCTTTGTACACATAGTGTTTCTTTTTATCGTACAAATCCCGCCGCGGATTCGGAATTTTTGAAATATCCGGAAAGCCGGACATGGCGTAGGATTTTTTGAGCGTTCCGTCCTGCAGATCCTTGATCACCTGATCCAGAATGCCTTCAGCTTCTCCGATGACAATGCTGTCTGCATGCCGGATTGCTTCATCAGGGCGAAGTGCAACGTGCAGACCGCCGAGGATAACGGGTTTGCCGCGCTTTCTGAATTCTGCTGCAACTTCGTAGGCGCGCGGTGCCTGGCAGCTCAGCATGATGGAAATACCGACGGCGTCGTAGTCACCGTTGAAGTCAATTGGCTGCACATTTTCATCACAGACACTTGCCTGCACGGATTCCGGCAGACTCGCCGCCACGGTAATGATACCCAGAGGAGGAAGAGTAAATGGTGTTTGTTCCGGAAGTTTTGGCCACTTCGGAAAGATCAAATGAAATTTCATAGAATCCTGCTCCTTGTCCTGTGTTTTTTTATTTTAAAACAATTCAAAATAGCGTATTTTGAAACAACATGCAAGTCCTGTTCAATGTCTGTGCCGTTGTATCATTAAAAAATGTCGTGTCAAGCATGGTTTCCGAACAGCAGGGTGGGCTTGACTTCTTCCTGATAGCCTATATAATTTTAACCGGGACAAACAGTTTAAAAGGAGGTAGGTACGATGATGCTTATTGCTGGTATAGTACTTCATGCAATGCTGGTGGCTGCTCCCCAGAATTCTTCAGTAACATTCAGGATTAACGATGCCACTGTCTCCTATGAGGCGCACGAGACACATCTTGGATCTTCGATGCAGACGATCATCGGACGCAATAAAGATATTATTCTCGAGATAGCTCCGTCTCAGGGAACATTACAGGCGAAGCTCCTGATCTCAGGGGCAGGTTTTAAAACAGACCGGCCGATGCGGGACTGGTCTGTGAAAACGCTGTACCTGAAAGCTTCACAATACCCGGAAATTACCTTTGATTTGCTCACGATCGATGGAGCGCCGGTTGCACGTGTGCTGCATCCTGCCGATCAGAATACGATGCTTCTGAAGACAAGCCTTCAGAATTTGACGGTTACCATGACAGCACCTGCCCGGAATGACGATCCCATGACAATCCAGGTTGGTGATGAAAAATTTCTTGCAGACGGCCAGCTCAAAAAAGACATTCTCAATGCACTGCACAGCGATACTGGGGAGATTCACGTTATGGGAAAGCTGACGGTAACCGGCGGGTCAAAGGATTTTGACACAGCAGTATCTTTTGTGAGGACAGGGGCTTCGACATTTTCCCTGTCAACGGTCATACATGCAGGGTTTAAAGACTTTGGCATGAACGCACCGAGCCTTTCATGGTTTATCGAGGTACACAACGCGCTGATACTGCGCGGACATGCCGTGATCAATGTACTGCAGCCATAGCGTTTTTGCTTAGTTGCAACGATTACAAAGTCTTGACAGTTACTGCAAGATATGTAATCCCTTAAAAAGGGATACAGAACCATTATGAGCCTTAATAATACAGTTGTGCAGCTTTCCGAAAGAATGTCCGTTTCAAAAGAATGGCAGTTTTCAGATCTTCTTGAGGATATACGTGTCAAACAGCGGTGGGAGAAGGTCAGAAAATTCTTTTTTTTAAGGGAATCGACCTACGATATGGCAACCCGCTGCAATATGCGCTGCGACGGTTGCTACTATTATAACGGTGAAAAACAGTTTACCCATGAAAACCTTGATCCACGGGCATGGAGCGAACTTTTCCACAAGGAAAAAGAACGGGGCATTACGTTTGTGGTGCTCGCCGGTGCAGAACCTTCACTGGTGCCCGATCTGCTTCAAGCGTGCTACGAAGAAATACCGCTGGGATGTATTGCCACAAACGGCCTCAGGCGTATTCCCGAGTCTGTTGGTTATAAAATACATATTTCGGTCTGGGGGAATGACACAACGAGCTTCAGGGTGCGGAAAGCAAAGAACCTTCTCAGGAAGCAGATAGAGAATTATGCCGGGGATCCCCGTGCTGTCTTCGTGTATACCTTTTGCAAGGATAACATCGATGAAGTCCATGAGGTTGCCGAAATGCTTGCCGGGAACAACTGCAAGATTACGTTCAACATGTTTTCATCACCCGTCAACTATTCCGGCGGACTTTCCCATACAGGGGAAACCCTCGGCAAAACCCGCACAGCCATTGTCGATGTTATGGAGCGGTATCCGGAATCTGTGTTGTTTTCGCATTATAATGCAGTTGTCCATACGCATACCAAAAGCCTGTACCAGTTGTTTTCGTGCCCGTATCCACGCATGAATCCATCGGTCGCTTTTGGCCTCGGAAGGTCGTTCCGTCAGTACAGAACGGATCTTACCTGGGACAGGGGTGCAGCGTGCTGTGTTCCTGATACGGAGTGTGCTGACTGCAGGCATTATGCTGCTGGCAGTTCGATCGTTACATCAAAACTCAACAGGCATACCTACAATCCTGAGATTTTTAAATCATGGCTTGACTATGTAGACACGTATCTGGCGGTCTGGGTGAAAGGATACGAGAAGGGTGAAAATCTTTGTTCCCATATTGAACAGCCTCCGGAACTTTCATAGAAAATCATTGTGCGGGATAGTGGAATATTTTCCTTTAAAAAAACAACGAACCTATACGGAGGAGCTCATGCAGGGAAGGATTCGTACCTTTTATAGTAGCAGGAGAAGGGATCGCAGATGTATACGGTAAGTACACTGCTCAGCGGTGATTGGAAAAAGCGGTATAACGCAATCGCAAATCTGAATATTCGCAGTTCCATCTACGATATGACGAACAAGTGCAACCTGAGGTGCAAGGGATGTTTCTTTTTTTCATCCGATGAGCACCGGGTCGAGGAAGAAAAGGATCTCGCGCACTGGGAAGATTTTGTCGAGAAGGAAA
Source organism: bacterium (assembly GCA_021787655.1). Taxonomy (GTDB): domain Bacteria; phylum JAMCPX01; class JAMCPX01; order JAMCPX01; family JAMCPX01; genus JAJYLM01. Next base: position 8,009 of record JAJYLM010000053.1, on the reverse strand, counting down.
AGGCACGGGGTGTCAACCTGGCAATCCTGATCGGAGGCGAACCGACCCTCTATCTCGACAGGATCGAGGCATTCTACAAACGTATCCCGACGTACTGTGCAACGAACGGCCTCATCAAAGTACCCCGCGACCGCTTTCCGGACATGATGATCGGCATATCCCTGTGGGGCGACGAGCATGAGGAGGAGACGCTTCGAGGAAGAAATACGTTCGGTATATCCCTGAAGAACTACCGGGGTGATCCCCATACCTATTACCTGTACACGATAACGCCGAAGCAGGTAGGAACCGGTACGATCGAGCGGGTCATCAAGAAGATCCGTGATGCCGGCTTGAAGGTCCACCTCCAGTTGTTTTCGAATGATGAGGACGTGGAAGGGTTCGTGTGGACGCCCGGGCTGCTCAACCGGGTGCACGGCGAGATGGACGACATGCTCGATCGGTACAGTGACACCGTCATATCCAGCAAATACTACCATAAAATAATAACCAGCGGGAAGATGCTGGACCGGACATGGGGATGGATGGAATGCCCTTCCGTAACCGAGCCCATGGATACCAGGGAACCGCAGCCCAAGCGTCTCATACGGTTCATACGCTGGGGTGCTGACCTCAAGACAATGCACCGGTGCTGTACTTCGGCAACCCGTGACTGCGCAACGTGCAAGGACGGCGCTGCACATATGAGCTGGGTGATGGTCAACAAGCGGGCACACATGCGGAGTCCCGAGGACTTTCAGCACTGGGTTGAAGTCTACGAAATGTTTGCAAAATTGTACCAATTTATTCCGTGGTAATGTCCTGAATGACTTCTGCAGTATCCTTAGTGGGGAAAAGAATGTTACGCTGCAGGAATACGGCGTGGAGCAATGCCGGACGCTTGCACGGCGGGACGGATCGTCCATCGCGGCTGCGGACCGTATTCCCGCCGGACGGGATCTCTTCATGAACGACCGCCGCCCCGTTGTCTTAGGGTACGATGCCGTATCTCCCCTGGGTATTTCCTTTGAGGAGCAATGGGACCGTGCTGCTTCGGGACAGAGCGGTGTAGGCCTGCTGACCCGGTTTCCGATGAGAGAAAATTTTCCGGTACATGCTGCCGGACAGGTACCCGAAGCCGACGTAACGCCGTATCCGTTTTTGCGTCCCCGGGAAATGGTCCATTGGAAATCGCCTATTTTTAAGTACGGGATGCTCGTGGTCCACCGCACCCTTCAGAAGATCGGACTTGAGATTACCGGGGAACTGTCTCCGAGAGTGGCGACGACCTTCAGTACGGCCATCGGCGGTCTCGATGCAGTGCTCGATGCTGACAGGGCGCTGGTGCAGTCGGGACAGCTGCCCAAACCGTATGTGAATCCGAATTCCTGCATCAACATGGTCGGCGGCAAGGTATCGATACTGACGAATGCCACGGGACCGATACTGACCACGGTCACTGCCTGTGCCACAGGAAGTACCTCTCTGATCATCGGCTCGCTGTTGTTGCAGAACAATATGGCGGATGTCGTGATCTGCGGAGCTGTGGATTTCCCGCTGGTGGAGAGCATTGTTGCAGGGTTTGCCACGATGAACGGTGCATACCAGGACAGCCCGGACTATGCCCCCGAGCCTCCGGCATGTGCGAGCAGGCCGTTTTCAGCCGGCCGGCGGGGGTTCATCATATCGGAGGGTGCAGGGTGTGTCATTCTTTCGACCAGGGAATTTGCACAGGAGCATGGGCTGTCCTTCTCTCTGGAACTGGCGGGATGGTCGATGACAGCCGATGCCTACCACACCGTTGCGCCGCGGGAAGAGACCATCGTTCACTGTATCGACGGCGCTCTCAAGCATGCGGGAATCAATCCCGGTGCCGTTGCTGCAGTCAACGCGCATGCGACATCAACGAGGGTAGGGGACGAGGTTGAATATAAGGCACTCCGCAGGATCTTTCAGGACAGGATCCCGCCGGTCAGTGCGAACAAATCCATGATCGGCCATGCAATGGGAGCATCCAGTGCGATCGAAGGTATTTTTGCCATGGAGGGAATGATGCGCAGCACCATCCTTCCGACGATCAATTACACCCCTGATCCGGCAATCGACCTTGACTGTGTTCCCGGAACTGCACGGACACTGCAGCAGGAATATGTCCTGAAAAATGCATTCGGCTTTGGCGGTGCCAATGCCTGTATCATAGTTCACAGGATACAATGAGGAGCTTATGAAATCACCGAAAAACAGACGGGTTTTTGTAGTAGGGTATGCCATGGCAACACCCCTGGGGAAGACACTCGACGAAACGTGGAGACGAGCGGTCCGCGGAGAAACCGGATTCCGCCGTGTCACGCGGTGTCAGGCAGATACGCCGGCTAATGTGGTCGGCGAGATCCCGGACTGGAACCCCGCACGGCTGGATTTCTCCAGCGAGAAAGAGGCAAAAGAATGGAATGCCATGTATGTGATTCTCACGATGGCGGTCTGCAGGGACGCGCTGGTCCATGCCGGCCTGCAGATGGTCGACGGCGTTAAAGAGAGAACTGCCTGCATGATCGGTTCCGCGATCAACGGCCATGATGCCTATCGAAAGGCGACGATCAACCTGCAGGAGAAGGGGCCGAACAGTGTGAGCAACTACCTCCTCCCGAATCTGTGCGCCAACCTTCCGTCGGGAAAAGCAAGCATGATGCTGGGATTTACCGGACCGATATTTTCACCGCAGGCTGCATGCGCTTCGGGGAATTATGCCATCGGTCTTGGTGCGAGGATGATACGGGACGGAGACAATGACTTCGTACTTGCGGGCGGCGTGGACACGCCGATCATGCCGGAAATACTCCATGGGTTTGCCAATATGAACGCTGTCATCAAGGTGGGTGAATCTGACCGGGCATGGAACGATCCCGGCAAGGCGTCCCGGCCGTTCAGCATCGACCGCCAGGGCTTTGTGCTCTCAGAGGGCGCGGGGGTCGTTGTTCTCGCAGCCGAGGAGATGATCCCTGTCTACGGCCTCAGGCCGCGTGCAGAGGTCATCGGGGTAGGCTGGACATCAGATGCGTATCACTTCACACGGCCGAACGGACCGACCGTTATCCGTGCGATGCGCGAGGCCATCGATGATGCAGGCCTGCAGCCCGCGGACATTCACTATGTCAACACCCACGGAACCTCAACGCCCAAGGGCGATGCGAACGAGATCAACTGCCTCAGGGAAGTATTCGGCAGCAACCTCGAGCACATACCGGTTTCTTCCAATAAGTCCCAGATCGGTCATACGCTGGGCGCCGCTGCCGCGATAGAAGGCGCACTCACCATCGAGGGCATGCAGCAGGGGATCATTCTTCCGACCATGAACCATATCCCGGACCCTGCATTTCAGGCCGTCGACGTTGTTCCCAACGAGGCAAGAAAACAGAACTACGAGATTGCCATGTCCAACGCCTTCGGGTTTGGCGGGACGAACTGCTGCGTCGTTTTCAGGGGGGTTTAGATGAAACCAGCACCCTTTAACCCTGAACCCATCAGCCCGTCTTCACCCTTTATCCGCGACACGGCGGGCAAGCTGGTCTGGCACCGGGTATTCAACCGTACACTCTATGCAGACACCGACCGATCCGAAGTAGTATACCATGCGAATTACCTGCGCTACTTCGAACTCGGACGTGCAAGCCTGATGCGGGACATAGGATACCCGTACAAAGAGGTCGAGGACAGCGGTTATGTATACCCCATCATCGATCTCGGCGTCAGCTATCACTCACCGCTTTACTATGACGATCCGATGTGGATACACACGCGCCCTGCAGAAATCAGCCGGGTCAAGGTCATGTTCAGGTACGTTATCACGCATGCGGAGAGCGGTAAAATGATCTGTACAGGGTTTACGCAGCACTGTGCCATGAGCCCTTCCGGATGGCCGGTGGCGGTTGACAAGAAGACCGTCCATCTCTGGGAAAACTTTCCCAAATAACAACATTCATGAGGTACCCTGTCCGGCTACTCAATCGTCCCTATCTTGCCGACCATACGATCGAGGGACGTGCCGTGTACCCGGCTGTAGAATCGCTCGAACGTCTTGCGGAGGCTGTGGCAGCACATAGTCCCGGTCACCAGGTCCTGAGTTCGAGGGATGCAGAATTCCTGAGATTTCTTTCGATTGAACCTCACCAGGAAGGTTTTGATGCCCTTGCAGATATCGCTTTGGGCGATGATGGCTCCCTGAAAGCATCACTGGGCGCAATCGTCCATACTCCGGGGGGATCACTCTCCAGGTTCCGCGAATATGCCCGTGTTTCATTTTCCGAAATCAGCCTGCCGGTACCGTTGTCCCTGGATCGCGCCTGTGCCGGTGAGGGCGTGTGCTTTGCCGTGCCGGCAGAGCGGCTATACGAAGAGCTCGTACCGTTCGGGCCATCGTTTCAGAACGCAGTGGGGACCGTTTATCTGTTCAACGAGGGGGCGGTCGCAGGACTACAGTCGCCTGACTTTGGAACGCCGGGCCGGCTCCTGGGGTCGCCGTTTGTCCTCGATGCCGCATTCCACGTCGCGTGCGCATGGGGGCAGCGCTATCATGGATTCATTGCATTTCCTGTCGGCTATGCGGCACGCACGATCATGTATCCGGCCGAAGCAGGGGCACAGTACTGGTGCAGGGTTGTTCCTGCAGGGGCACAGGATGTCCATACACTCCTGTTCGACATATTGATCTACGACGCAGCAGGCAGGCTGTGCGAACGTGCAGACGGCGTCCGGATGAAGAACGTATTCCAGGATAGATTGCAGGTGCCATCGTGGATACGGACGGACATCACGGACGAATTCAGCGTCATCCGCAACGAAGTCCCGGCGATGTCTGTTGTGGAACTGGCAAGTATCCTGCCCTTTTCCGGGAGGGTCCTGACCGGCCATGAGAGAGCAGTGGGACAGAAGAGGTTTCCGGGCAAAATGAACAGGTTCGTGGGAGCGCGGATAGCACTCAAGCGTCTCGTTCGTATGCTTTCGGCTGCTGAGGTGCCGGACGACCCGTCGCTCATAGAGACCGTTGCACCCGATAACATCCATCCTGCATGCCCGGTGGACGGGGGCAGACAGCCCCTGTATTGCAGTGCAGCGCATGATGACCGGTTTGCCGTTGCCGTCGGGAGCGATCGTCCTGTTGGTGTTGATGTTGAGCGGATCCGGGATGTGCTGATGAAGGGGGCGCACATATTTATGACGCCGGCCGAGCGGTCGCTGTGCGCACAATCACCGCTCGGAGAGGAGCAGGCAGCGCTGAGGGTCTGGACGACCAAGGAATGCGCGGTCAAGGTGTCCGGAATGTCGCTTCCGGCAGCATGGTCGGGCGTTGAACTGAAGGAGATTTCATTCGACCGCAGCACCGTATCGATTCGCGGCAGGATATCCGAGGCTGTTCATGCCCCTGTCGGCGATCACCTGTTTACCGTTCTGAAGGTTGCCGATGGCTGAAAACGGTTAACACCAAAACAGCAATAAGGAAGTTTCCTTATTCTCCTCCACGGGCGAGAGCTACAGGCTCATCCTCCCAGGGTGGAGATTCGTCTTTGGTGAAGATTCATTGAAGATACAAAATCACCCTTTAGCAAAGGTGGATGAAGGGGATTTTTTAAAATTATTAAGTCCTCGTTTTTGTAGGGGCATATTGCAATATGCCCCTACCGTTCGCCGGTGCTCTGTGCGAACAGGGCATCGGCGGCCTGCCGGTCGCGCTTGCCCGATGGAGTCGTGGGAAGAGAAGGGACCCTGATGATCCGACGCGGGACATGGGTCGGCTCGAGTACCCGGGCGAAGATTTTTCTGAGCATGAGAATCGGCTTTTCGGTCACAACCAGAGCTGCAATATCGTGCTCCCGTCCCGGACGGGAGGGAAGTGGCAGGACCCATGCATCCTCGATACCGGACAGGGATTTTATCTTCTGTTCGATTGCCGTTAAATCGACCCGTTTGCCACCTATCTTGATGATTCCGTCTGCTCTCCCGTGGAGGACAAACGTACCATCTCCGGGATCCGAGGCAATATCCCCGGTGGTAAAAAAGCCTTGTTTGTTCAGGCGCAGATTGGGTGAAAGAAAGAGTGATGCTACGGCAAGCCGGTCCCTGATAACTGCCCATCGGATACAGGAAAAGGGCTGCCAGGCAGCCTGTCCTTGTGCCCTGCAGCGGGTTGCTATGCCTCCGGTCTCCGTGGACCCATAGATCTCGCTGACCCCTGCACCGGTGGCGTTGGTGAAGTGCAGGCTGTGGGATTCCTCGAGGAATCCTCCCGATGAAAAGGCCTGTCTGAGGTGCTTTGTCCGGAATGAAGATGCGGAGAGTGCACGGTAGTGCATGGGTGAGCCGATAAATACCGTGGCCTTTGTCCGGTCAAGCGCCGCGGAAATTTCGCGGGGAAAGTATGGCATATCACTGCTGACACGGGCACCGGCAACGAACGGCAGGAGCACCGAGAACAAGAGTCCATAGATATGGAGCGGCGGAACGGTCGAGAGAAGAATATCCTGCTTCCGGATTCCAAAGACCTGCCTGAGGTTGAGCGCTTCACCGATCAGGTTTGCCGGCGTTTTTGGCCACAGCTTCGGCGCACCGGTCGAACCGCCGGTGTACAGGAAAAGGAACGGCTCTCTGAGCTTGCGCTGCAGACGCCAGCGCGGCACGGCTGTTTCGTCAGTGTGCGGTGAAAAGGTCTGAATGCCCGGGGGCAGTTCCTGCGGGCTGTCCGTCAGAACGGCCGAGGCACCGGTCAGGGTACATGTTTCCGCGATCACGCGTTCGGTGAGGGACGCTGGCAGGACAAGGTCCGGACCGCCGTTCAACGACGCAAGGATTGCAGCCATAAGAACAGGTTTGCTCGAAGTTCCCAGGCAGAGGGGCCGTCGCCGCCTGTTGCCTCGCTCGTGCCATGCAGCGATCGATCCCGACAAACGGAAGACATCGGTGGAGGATGCACCGTTCAGAATATATTCTCTTCCGGGCATTCCGGGAGCAGGAGCAAGGGCGCGGGAAATATCCGCCAGCGTCAAACTCATGAGACGGCGGTATTTCCGCCCGACAGCAGTGCCTGCGCGCTGAACGTCTGCAGGTGAACAAAGCCGAAGTTCGTGCCGTCACCGATGACCTCGCCCTCGAATTCCGCGTACTGGTCATGCAGATTCACAAGCATCCTGCACGATGTCTTCAGACTCGTACCGACCGGGATAAAGGGAACGGAGATCACGGCTTTCTTTATCCCCACGATGACCCCTGCACCGGCGTCTTTCTGCTCCGCCCTCTTTTTCCAGCCGACGAATGCGGACGCTGTTTGTGCCACGAGTTCCACGACGATGATGGAGTTGATCCTGCTGCCGTCGCACAACGGCCACAGCGTTGTGGCGAGGGACTGCGTTACGCAGTGTGCATCGTCAATCTCGATAATGTCGCCGATAAGCTTCATCCTGTCCCGGTGGGGGATAAAATCCGCGGCAGCGTAGTTCATCGGCCGCCAGCCGTCTGTTCCCGGTCAATGGCCAGCGAACCCTCGCAGACCATGTCCCCGCCGGACGTGCACTGGAACGATCCGGAGAAACCGCCGGCCGTCGGCCTGAGCAACAGAGAAACGCTGAACGCCGAGTCCGGCTTGATGATCTTCTTAAAACGGACCCGTTTCATCTCCCGCAGGAGCAGGCTGATACCATGGTGCGCAGCATACGCAGCAACGGTGTCGTTGATCATGCCGAGCATGCTGATGGCGGGGACGATGGGCATATTCGGGAAATGACCGGAGAACCACAGAGAGTCACGGGGAATAAAAAAAGAACGCTCTATGCTGCTGTCATGGACACTGGATGTTTCCGGGATGACCCACGTCTCTTTCCCGGCGGCGGTATCGTCAGGCCGGGGCATTGATCTTCGATGAGACAAAATTGACGACGTCCTGCACCGTACGGATATGGGTAAGTTCGTCGACGTTAACATCGATGTCTATCTGTGACTCCAGCATACCAACCATGTCCAGAGCGTCGATACTGTCGAGACCA
>JAJYLM010000052.1 GCA_021787655.1 bacterium | reverse complement strand
GCAGCAGGCTGACCGTGCCAGATTCCGCGCTGACGGAAGGCTTGCGGTGTTGCCGGCCGGCGGCGTGTGCGTGATGGCCGCCCGGTGTCCGGGACTGAGCCTGTGCAGGAGTAATCACGGACACCGGGATCCCGGAACAGACAATACCGATCATTGCAAGGCCGCAGAAAGCGATCTTCTTGTACAGCATCAGAGGTGTTTTTGTTTTTCTTTTTTTACCGCGCTGAGGTACATCGTGGCAATGCCGTTTTTGGGCTCATGTTTCAGAACGCTCTCCCATTCGATAACAGCATCATCGAGCCTTCTCATAAGGTAGTACAGGATACCGAGGTTGACCCGTGCAGGGATATAGTCTGCATGGATGAATTTCGCCTCTTCAAGCTCTTTGATCGCCTGGGCAATCATGCCCTTCTCCCGGAGGGCAATTGCGAGCTTGGTCTTGATGTCGACGAATGCCGGCTGGAGCTTCAATGCCTTGTGATATTCTTCGATCGCAGCATCGAAGTTGTTGATTTCAACGTAGAGGTCCCCGATCTGCGCATGCATGTTGGCCAGCTTGGACGTGATGAGCTTGTCCTCCATCTCCTTGAGGCTCTTTGCGTGCGAGGGGGCCTTCACCTTGTTCAGGACGCTGCGGGCCTTCTCGTACTGCCCGATATCGTTGAAGGTGATGGTCAGGTTCGTTGCCGCCTCCATATAGCCCGGGTTGATCTTCAATGCCCGTTCGAATGCCTTGATGGCGTCCTGTATCCTGCCGTTGAGGAGATAGATAACCCCGAGCATGTTGTAGACGTCGGCATAGTTTTTGTTGGATTCTTCGAATTTTTCGAGGTGCTGGAGTGCGAAATCATAGGTGTTTTTCAGGAAAAATTCTTTTCCCAGTCTGTAGTGTTCTTTATTGTCCATAGTGATACCCGCCCTCATCACGGCCGGTCATTTCTCTATACTACAATTATGGCAAAGAGTCTACAGGAAGATGTCCTCCTTCAAATATGACGCTTCGATGATTATTATTAGAGAACAACGCTGCAAACCGGGAATTCATGCGGCGCTCATCATCAGAGAAACGATCTTGTGCTCAACACCGGAAGAAAACATGGTCGTTTGCCGGGTAAGACCCGAAGGAGAAAATACAATGGATATCAATAAATTTACGGAAAAGGCGCAGCAGGCGCTGATGGATGCGCAGAGTATAGCATCACGCTATAAGCACCAGCAGGTCGATAACGAGCACCTCATGCTCGCGCTGCTCGATCAGGAAGACGGCCTGATCCCGCACCTTTTTGAGAAGATGGGTGCATCGGGGTCCGGGGTGGATCCCGCAGGTATCCGCGGAGACGTGGAACGCTATCTTGCTGGCCTTCCGAAGATCGCGGGAACACCGGGTGCCGTGGATCAGCTCTACATCACCGCACGGTTGAACAACACGCTGGACCAGGCACTGCGGGAGGCGCAGAACATGAAGGACGAGTTTATCAGCGTCGAACATATCCTGCTCGCAATGCTCGGCGAGGGCAGGTCCGGAACGTTGGGGAAGATTTTGCTGGACCATGGGATTCAGAAGGACGGCGTCATGAAAGCGCTTGCGTCCATACGGGGAGGCCAGCGCGTAACGTCCCAGACCCCGGAGTCTACGTACGAGGCCCTGGAAAAATACGGAAGGGACCTTACGAAGGCTGCATCACAGGACAAGCTCGATCCGGTGATCGGCAGGGATGAGGAGATCCGGAGGACCGTACAGATCCTGTCGCGGCGGACGAAGAACAATCCCGTGCTGATCGGCGAACCGGGTGTCGGAAAAACGGCAATCGTCGAAGGGCTGGCGCAGCGGATCATCAAGGGCGATGTACCCGAGGGCCTCAGAAACAAGCGCCTCGTCGCCCTCGACATGGGGGCATTGGTTGCGGGTGCGAAATACCGGGGCGAGTTCGAGGAGCGGCTGAAGGCCGTGCTCAAGGAGATACTCGAGTCGCGGGGAGAGGTGCTGCTGTTCATCGACGAGCTGCACACGGTCGTCGGTGCAGGGGCGGCCGAGGGTGCCATGGATGCAAGCAACCTGCTCAAGCCCATGCTTGCACGCGGCGAGCTCCACTGCATCGGCGCCACGACACTCAACGAGTATAAGAAGCACATCGAGAAGGATGCGGCACTGGAACGGAGGTTCCAGCCGGTTGTCGTCGATCAGCCGACGGTTGAAGATACCATATCCATTCTCAGGGGGCTGAAGGAACGCTACGAACTGCACCACGGTGTCAGGATCAAGGATTCCGCACTTGTGGCAGCTGCGGTCCTCAGCAACAGGTACATTTCCGACCGGTTCCTGCCTGACAAGGCCATAGACCTTGTCGACGAATCGGCGGCAAAGCTGAGGACGGAGATCGACAGCATGCCCGTCGAGCTCGATGAAATAACGCGGAAGACACTCCAGCTCGAGATCGAACGTCAGGCACTGAAAAAAGAGGTCGACGCTGCATCACGGGAGCGGCTCGAACGGCTCGAGCGGGAATTGTCTGAACTCAAGTCAAAGGGGGACGTCCTCAAGGCGCGGTGGCAGACCGAGAAGTCGACCATCGGCGAGGTCAGGAAGATCCGGGAGGAAATAGAGCGGATAAAGAGCGAGATCGACAGGTCCGAGCGGGCGTACGACCTGAACAAGGTCGCAGAACTGAAGTACGGGAGGCTCCCGGCTCTCGAAAAGGAGTATGAAAAGCTGAGCAGGAAGATGGAGCAGGGCGGCAACAGGCTGCTCAAGGAAGAGGTGGACGACGAGGATATTGCACAGGTCGTCAGCCGGTGGACCGGGGTCCCCGTTTCAAAACTGATGGAGGGCGAGTCCCAGAAACTGATCAACCTCAAGGAGATCCTGCACCAGCGCGTCGTGGGACAGGACGAGGCAGTGGGCGTTGTGACGGATGCGATCATCCGCGCGCGCTCGGGCATCAAGGACCCCAACAGGCCGATCGGCAGTTTTATTTTCCTTGGTCCGACAGGGGTCGGCAAGACCGAGCTTGCGCGGGCCATTGCTGAAGCGTTGTTCGACAACGAGAACAACATCGTCCGCCTCGATATGTCCGAGTACATGGAAAAGCACACCGTCGCGCGGCTCATCGGCGCACCGCCGGGATATGTGGGGTATGAGGAGGGCGGCCAGCTGACCGAGGCTGTTCGGCGTAAACCGTTCAGCGTCGTTCTGTTCGACGAGATAGAAAAGGCGCACAGCGATGTCTTCAACACCCTGCTCCAGATTCTCGACGACGGCAGGCTGACGGACGGCCAGGGCAGGACCGTGGATTTCAAGAACACGATCATCATCATGACGTCGAATATCGGCAGTACCTCTATCCTCGAGTACCTCAACGAGCGGGAACAATCCTATGACCGGATGAAACAGCGGGTGCTCGATGAACTGAAAGGCAAATTCAGACCGGAATTCCTGAACCGGGTGGACGAGGTCGTCGTGTTCCATGCGCTGACCCAGGAGGAACTGGCAAAGATCGTCGATATCCAGGTACAGCGGCTTGTTGCACGGCTCAAGGACAGAAACATCACCATTGAGCTCAGCGATGCGGCACGGAAGTACCTTGCAGAGTCGGGCTATGACCCGGTGTATGGTGCACGGCCGCTCAAGAGGGCGATCAGCAGGGAGATCGAAACGCCCCTTGCGAGGGCCATCGTCGCGGGCGAGATTGTGCCGGGGAAGGCCGTGAAGATCGGCATGGGCCGCGGCAAAAAGGACGATGCTGCCGGCGGGCAGGAGCACCTGACCCTGAAACAGGAATAAACCGGCACATCCGCAGGAGCACTTGAAAAAGATACCGTGCCTGTGGTTTATTGAAAGTCATGAAGATAGCATTCATGGGCATACGGGGCATCCCTGCGAGCTACAGCGGGTTTGAGACGTTCGTCGACGGTATAGCGCCACGGCTCGCGGCGCGGGGTCACGAGGTAACGGTGTACAACCGCTCGACGCACGTAACGTACCGGGAGCCTGTGTACAAAGGCGTAACACTGGTACGCCTGCCGACCATACCGACCAAGCACCTCGACACCATAACGCATACCTTTCTCTCTGTCCTTCACGGTATGTTCAGGCACTACGATATCGTCTATATCTGCGGCGTCGGAAACAGCCTGCCCTCGGGTCTGCTCAGGCTCACCGGCACAAAGGTCGTGCTGAACGTCGACGGGGCAGACTGGGAACGGAAGAAGTGGGGGGCATTCGCGCGGTGGTTTTTAAGGGCGAGCGAGCGGATCGCGACGGTCTTTCCGGATGTCGTCAATGCAGATTCCCTCGCAGTCCAGCGGTATTACAAAGAGCACTACCACAAGGACAGCGTGTTCATCCCGTACGGTACTGATCTCGACCAGCGGGCACCGGACGACAACGATGTGCTGGCGAAGTACGGCGTCGTGCCGGACGGCTATATCCTGTTTGTCGGAAGGCTTGTGCCGGAAAACAACGCGCACCAGCTCATCGACGCGTACCGGAGGATCGCGACGGACAAGAAGCTCGTGATCGTCGGCGATGCACCGTATGCAGGCGCGTACAAGGCGCAGCTGAAGGAGAGTGCTGCAGGCGATGCTCGGATTCTCTTTACCGGATACGTGTTCGGTGATGACTACCGGCGCTTGATGAGGAATGCTGCTGTCTATGTGCTTGCATCCGAGGTCGGCGGCACGCACCCGGTGCTGATCGAGGCGCTCGCAGCAGGGAACGCGGTGGTCATCAACAACATACCGTCGAGCCTCGAGGTTGTCGGCGATGCAGGCATTGCCTACGACGGGAAAAAGGGGGCGGATTCACTGGCGGAGATACTCAGCAAGGTGCTCGCAAACCCGGAACTGCACGCATCGCTGAGGAAAAAGGCACAGGACCGCATCAGGGCGTCGTACCTGTGGAGTACGGTCACGGATGACTTTATCAGGCTGTTCGAGTCCATGACCGCTGTGTCCGGACACCGGTCTTCTTAGACGTGTTCCGATCTTTAATTCCTTATTTGCCGTTTATGCCTTCTATCCCCTTGATCAGCCGGACGAGTGTCCGGTTGACATCCACGGGTATGCCGAGCCGCTCGCCATACTGAACGACAGCACCGTTGAGGGCGTCAATCTCGGTCCTCTTCCCGTGTTCGATGTCCTGGAGCATGGATGCCCGGTGACCCGCAGTCGAAGGTACGAGCACGTCGTAGAAGAACCGCATGAAGTCCATATGATTGTCGAACGGCAGGTTTACACCGATGCCCTTTGCTGCTGCAAATGCCTCTTTCACCACGTCGTTCATGATCAATTGTATTGGTGCGTGCCCAACCAGCTCTCCATACGTCAGCTTCAGGATGGCGCCGAGCGGGTTGAGCGGGCAGTTGTAGAACATCTTTGCCCACAGGTGCGGGTAGACATCATCCATGTAACAGGCCTGTATACCGGCAGTATCGATGCTCTGTGCCAGCCTATCCAAAAGTTTGTTCTGTTCAGGATGTCCGGGTTTGTAGGGGCCCACCACGATCTGGTCGGCATAGACCGTGACGTTGACATGGCCCGGGCCGAGAATTTCTGATCCGAAAATCACCCGTGCGCCACCGGTCCTTGCATCGCCAACGACCTGCGCAATGACCTCCATGTTGCCCATTCCATTCTGGAACGAAACACAGACGCCGTCTTTTTTCAGGAGACCGCCGTACGCCGCGGCGGCAGCAGCGGTGTCGTACGATTTCACGCACATAAGAATTGCATCGAAGTGCTGCCTGAGGTCAGGCTGTGCAGCTGCAGATGGTTCCATGGTCCTGATGTCCCGGAGTGTGAATTCGCCCCAGATACCGGTTATATGGAGGCCCTGTGACTGTATGGCCCTGAGGTGCTCCCCCCTGCCTGCAAGGGTAACATCAGCTCCTGATTTGTGCAGAAAACCGCCGAGTATCGAACCGATTGCTCCGGAACCGACTATGAGTAGCTTCATCCGGGCGTCCTCTGATAAAAAAAGCGGGCGACCGGGGTCGAACCGGCGACGTCAAGCTTGGGAAGCTTGCATTCTACCACTGAATTACGCCCGCATTGCAGGAAGAATCGTACCAGAACACACAGCCGGTGTCAATGCTATCGGGACGGCTATTCATCACCTGGTAAAACGGCCCGGCCTGTTCATGATGAAACCGAGATATGCCACGACCATCGCCACACCGATCACCAGCTCCAGTGATGATTTTTTTACCAGGCCGTAACCAAAGGTTATGATACCGGTCAACAGCAGGGAATGGACGGCAGTCCCCATGCGGCCGATGATACTGTTGTTTGCAATGCGCTGGCCTTCTGCCTGGGCATCCGGCATGAGTTTGAATTCAAGCGCCACCGTCAGTTGTTTGGTAAACTTGTCGGCTATCGCAGGGTAGGTGTTTCTGAGTGTGGCGTAGCGCTGCAATGCCTCTTTTTCACAATCGTTGTCAACGCAAGCATTGGCGTATTTCTGGTGTTGTTCCTCGCTGGATGGATCGTGCACAATATTGTCCCAGAGTTCCTGTTCTATCATACCATCGCATATACCATAGTTTCGTAAAAAAAACAGTGGTTGTGTCCATGGTTCTTCCAGACCATACGGGCACGGGAAAACACTGTGTCAAATTCACCTTGACAAACCTATCAAAATGAATGACGATTCATTCAATATTGCGCGATCCTATGAAAAACAACGTAAACCACGAGAAAAATGACAAGCACGAGCAAATATTGCGGGCTGCCATCAAGACCTTTGCCCGGAAGGGGTTTTACAATACCCGGATTTCGGATATTGCAAAGGAAGCCAACGTGGCCGACGGTACGATCTATCTTTACTTCAGGAACAAGGACATCCTGCTGGTGTCCTTGTTCGAAGAAAGCATGAACCAGATCATCCATATGGTGCAGGAGCGGCTTGCGGAGATAGACGACCCTATCGAGCAGCTCCGGACGTTTATTAAATTCCATTTCGAGCTGATCAAGAAGGACAAATTCCTTGCAGAGGTCATCTCTGTTGAGTTAAGACAGAGCAATAAGTTCATCAAGGAGTACAAAAACATTAAATTTAAGGAATACCTCAATATCATTTCCGGTATCATACGGAATGCGCAGGCAAAAGGACTGGTGGCAAAGCATCTGATGCCCGGCATTCTCAAGAGAATGGTGTTCGGTGCACTCGACGAACTGACGCTGATCTGGGTCCTTGCCGGCGACTCGAAATATTCGATCGAGAAGCTGAGCAGTGATGCGACCGAAGTTTTGATGAACGGCATAGCTATAAAAAAATAACCATACCAGAGGAGGTAACCGTGAAGATTCTTGTAACTGTAAAAAGGGTAAGCGATCCTGAGGCAAAGCTCAAGATCAAGCCCGACGGGTCGTGGATACAGACGGAAGGTGTGAAGTTCGTTGTCAATCCATTCGACGAGATCGCCGTTGAAGAGGCACTGAGGATAAAAGAGAAGCAGACCGGTGAAGTGGTCGTCGTTTCCATCGGAGACAAGGTCGTTACCGAGCAGATACGTGCAGCCCTTGCGATGGGCGGTGACCGTGGCATTTTCGTGAACTACACCGGTGCCTACGATTCCTACGACATTGCGAATATTCTCCAGAAAATCGTCGAGCAGGAAAAACCGGATGTCATTGTCCTCGGCAAACAGGCGGTCGACGACGATATGGGCGCGGCAGGATTTATGCTTGCAGAACTTCTCGGATACCCCCAGGCGGCATTTGCCTCAAAAGTGGAGATTACAGACGATAAAAAGAAGGCCAGAGTGACCCGCGAGATCGACGGCGGACTCGAGGTCAAAGAGGTAGAGCTGCCCTGCATCATTACAGCGGACCTGAGGCTCAACACCCCGCGGTATGCATCGCTGCCGAACATCATGAAGGCAAAACAAAAGCCCATCAAAGAGGTTACGGTTGACGCCCTTGGTGTTGCGGTAAAACCGCGCGTTACCGTGAAGAAACTCACAGAACCGCCGAAGAGAAAGGGCGGAGTTAAGGTAGAGTCGGTGCAGGATCTTGTAACCAAACTCAAGAACGAAGCAAAGGTCATATAGAGGAGGCTGGCATGAGTAACGTTGTAATACTGTGTGAACTTAAGAACGGTGAACTGGTAAAGCAGAGCCTTTCCGCAGTCAAGGCGGGCATCGATGCTGCAAAGGCGACATCGGGGAAATCTTTTCTGCTGGTGATTGGCTCGGGCATAGACAAGGCAAAGGAAGCGGCAGCACGTTTTGGCGCTGACGGCGTTATCGCGGTCGATGACGCATCACTTGCCGGTTATACGGCCGAGGCGTACGCCAGTGCGGCGTTCGAGGCCATCAAGACCCAGTCTGCAGGCCTCGTGCTTGCAACGACATCCGCGTTCTCGAAGGACCTTCTGCCCCGGCTTGCGGTCAAACTCAAGGCAGGTATGGTGTCGGATATCCTGTCCATCAGGACAGACGGCGGTAAGGTTTCCGGATTCACGCGCGCAATGTGGGCAGGCAGCATGATAGCAGACGTCGAGGCAAGTTCGGAGGTCGTAGTCGCCACGGTACGGGGAACGGCATTCGCGCATGCAGAACCTGTTGCAGCGGCATCACCCGTGACACCGGTCAGCGTGAAGATAGACCAGAGCACGCTGCGGGCGAAATCGCTCGAGATCATCGAACATAAATCAAGCAGGCCGCAGCTGGCGGACGCCAGCGTGGTCGTGTCCGGCGGCCGGGGACTGAAAGGTCCCGAAGGCTTCAAGACCATCGAACAGCTTGCGGACCTCTTCGGCGCTGCAATCGGCGCCTCACGGGCTGCTGTTGATGCCGGCTGGGTACCCAATGACCTTCAGGTAGGTCAGACCGGCAAGATCGTCGCACCGAACCTCTATATAGCGGTCGGCATATCCGGTGCGATCCAGCATCTTGCGGGAATGAAAGATTCCAAAACCATCGTCGCCATCAACAAGGACCCGGATGCCCCAATCTTCCAGATAGCGGATTACGGGCTGGTCGCCGATTTTGCAAAGGCGGTACCGGAACTCGTGGACGAGATCAAAAAGGTTAAATAAAATTATCAGGCAGGAACGGGGCAATTTTCGGATTGCCCCCCTGATCAAGGAGGGAGCATGAAATCGATAGCAACAGCCATAGTCTTGATAGCGGCTTTCGGCTATTTTTTCTACAAGGTGGTTACCCTCGCACGGTATGTGCTGCTGGGCAAACCCGAGAACAGGTTTGACCGAATCGGCACACGCGCCTGGAGGATGATACGGAACGCAATCTTCCAGCTCGCCAACTTCAAACGGCCCAAGGGCGATATCCTATACGCCGGTATCATGCACTTTCTGATCTTCTGGGGGTTTATGATACTGCTTGCAGGTGAGATAGAGATCCTTGCCGGCGGACTGGTGCCTGGCTTTACATTTCAATTCCTCGGCTATCCCCTGTATAATATCTTCATATTTTCCCAGGATTTTATGGCGACCATGGTACTCCTCGCGATCGTCATGTCGCTTGCGAGGAGGTTTATCGAACATCCGGCAAAACTCAACTACCACTTCGGCTCGTATCTTATCCTCGGTCTGATCACAGGTCTGATGCTTACCCTGTTCGTCATGAACGTGAGCAACGGTGTGAACCCGGATGAACCCGTATCACATGCGGTGAACTGGATGTTGTTTGCCGGGACGTACATCAAACTCTTCCATGTCACACACCCTCTGTCCGGTGTCACGTACCAGGTAATCTGGTGGGCGCACGTGCTCATGCTGATGTTTTTCCTCGATTTTATTCCAAACTCCAAGCACCTGCACCTGCTCGGTGCGATACCGAACAACTTCTTCGTGAACCTTTCAGAAAAGACCATGCAACTCCAGCCCATAAACTTCGAGGCAGAGGGTGTGGAGACCTTCGGCGTTTCGAAATTTGAAGAATTGACCTGGAAGCAATTGCTCGACGGGGCTGCGTGTACCGAGTGCGGCAGGTGTACTGCGGATTGTCCTGCCTGGAACACGGGCAAGCCGCTTTCTCCACGGGAGATTATCCTGAACATCAAGGAGAACATGAAGGCAAACGGCCCGAAGATCCTGAAGCTGAAACAAGGGGAGAAGCTCCCGGACGACCAGCGGTCAGCACTGCTTGCCGACGAGGCAGAAGGAGAGAAACGGATTGCGCGGAGAAAAGAGAGCCCCACCATACACGAAACAGCCGTATCCATATCGCCACAGGAGCTATGGGCGTGCACGACCTGCGGCGCCTGCCAGGAGATCTGTCCTGTAGAAAACGAACACATCAGGGACATCGTCGATATGCGGCGCTACCTCGTCATGACCGAGAGCAAGATGCCGCAGGAGCTGTCGGCGACCTTCAGGAACAACGATACGAACGGCAACCCGTGGGGCCTGGGGTCCGACGCACGCATGGAATGGGCCGAAGGCCTAGGCGTGAAAACCATGGCAGAGAACCCGGATGCAGAAATCCTGTACTGGGTCGGATGCGCGGGTGCCTATGACGACAGAAACAAAAAGATCGCGATTGCGTTTGTCAAACTTTTACAGAAAGCGAACGTCAACTTTGCGGTCCTTGGTACTGAAGAGACGTGCTGCGGCGACTGGGTCAGGAGAGCAGGCAACGAGTACGCGTTTCAGGCGCTCGCGAAGCAGAACATCGAGACCCTCAACAGGTACAAGGTCAAGAAGATCGTGACCGCATGCCCGCACGGGTATTACACGCTGAAGCACGATTACCCGGAATTCGGCGGCACATATGAAGTCATCCACCATTCGCAGTTTATCCAGCAGCTCATCAAAGAGGGCAGGCTGAAACCGGTCAAGGCGATGGAAAAGACCGTTACCTACCACGACTCCTGCTACCTCGGCAGGCACAACAACATCTATGCTGCTCCCCGCGAGGCTGTGAGCGCTGTGCCGCAGGTCAGGATGGTTGAAATGAAGCGCAGCCACGCGAACAGCTTCTGCTGCGGTGCAGGGGGAGCACGGATGTGGCTTGAAGAGAAGGAAGGCGACCGTATCAACCGGGTGAGGACAGCAGAGGCGTTGTCCGTGAACCCGGATGTTATAGCGACCGCGTGTCCCTTCTGTATGACCATGATAGACGACGGCGTCAAAGACAAGGGCGTTGAAGACAACGTGAAGGTACTCGACATAGCAGAGATTGTTCAGCGTTCTTTAGAATAGTTACCCCTCCGAGGGGACGGCCCGGATGGCGAAATGCTCATCAGGGGCTGTCCCCTTATCTTATGTTCCGCTCATCATTCCCGCTCATCCTGAGTTGCATCGGGCAGCAAAAAGACGTATACTCATGTACACAAAAGGGGGATGCTATGAAACATAACAGACTCTTGCCGGCTGCAGCCGGTGCGGTTTTTGTCGTTTTGTTTGTCTCGGTTGTGTTCGCTGCAGGTATGGAGCAGCACCTCGACAAGTCTGTCCAGACGGGTAAAGCGCTCTTTTTGCACGGTACATTCGGCGGTAACGGCAGCACCTGTGAGACCTGCCATTCCGGCGGCGGCACGGCTCCCGGAAAGATGCCGCACGGCATGACGATCCCCAGCCTTGCAAATGCCGCAGCTGTCTATCCCCGTTTCAATCCCCGGGTACACAGGGTGATAACCCTGGAAGACCAGATCAGGAACTGCATTATCGGCGCGCTCCACGGCAAGCCGCCTGAATACGGCAGCCTTCGCATGAATGCACTGGTGAGCTATATTACGTCTCTCTCGCAGGGAAAACCCATCGACATGGGTGGAAAGCCGGAGTAACTGTGGCACTGCCTGACGCTGTGCCTGGTTCCTAAGCTTCCGTGACGGTACGGATAGCCTGTTCGACTACGGTGAGCAGCAGCGTGATCTCCTGCTTCGTAATGGAGAGCGGCGGCATGAGGACGATGACGTCGTCGAGGGGCCTGAGGATGACTCCGTGCTTTCGGACCTCTGCACATACCCGGGCCCCTGTTCTGCGCTCGAAGGGAAAGGGCTCTTTTGTCTCCCTGTCCTTCACGAGTTCTATGCCGGTCATCAGGCCGAGCTGGCGTATCTGTCCCACGTGCTTGAGGTTCGCTATCCTCCGAAGCCCTCTGGTCAGCAGCCGGATCCTGGGCTGCAGTCTATCCAGGATCTTTTCTTTTTTGAAGAGACCGAGGCTCGCTATACCGGCAGCGACTGCCAGCGGGTTTGCCGTGTACGTGTGTCCGTGATAGAATGTTTTTTTCTCTGCGTACTCTCCGAGGAATGCATCGTAGATCTTCCGGGTCGTGAACGTCGCAGCAAGGGGGAGATATCCGCCGCTGATCCCCTTTGCAACGGCCATGATGTCCGGCTGAACATGTTCACGTTCGCAGGCAAACATCGTTCCGGTCCTGCCGAACCCGGTCGCGACTTCATCGAGGATCAGCAGCACGTCATGGTTGTGTGCGATCCGGGCGGCCTCTTTCAGGTATCCCGGCGGTGACGTGATAAACCCTCCGGCAGCCTGGATCATGGGCTCCAGCACCACTGCCGCGACACGGCCTTCGTGACTGGCGAGGATATCGTCGATCTTTTTTACACAGGCAAGACTGCAGGAAGGGTAGGCGAGTCCGAGTTCACACCGGTAACAGTATGGAGACGGTGCCTTGATGGTTTTAAACAACAGGGGTTTGTACGTCGAATGGAACAGGCCTATGCCGCCGACACTGACAGACCCGATGGTGTCGCCGTGGTACGCGTTGTTCAGGGAAACGAAGATGTTTTTCCGGGGCCTCCCGGTGTTGAACCAGTACTGGAGGGCGATCTTGATTGCAATCTCGACTGCCGTTGCACCGCTGTCGGAATAGAAAACCCTCGTCAACCTTTTTGGCACGATCTCCATCAGCATCTGCGACAGGGTGATTGCACCGGGATGACTGAGACCGAGGAATGTGGAATGGGCGATCTTGTTCAACTGTTCCCTGATGGCGCGGT
>JAJYLM010000051.1 GCA_021787655.1 bacterium | reverse complement strand
ACAGCTGATTTTGTTCCGGATATTGCAGGGCGTCGGCGGGGGGTCTCTTCAGCCGTTCTCCCAGGCGATACTGATGGAAAGTTTTCCGAGGGAAAAACGTACGGCAGCGATGGCGGTGTTCGGCATCGGGGTAATCGTATCACCCATTGTAGGCCCCATCCTGGGGGGCTGGATTACGGACAATCTTTCCTGGCGGTGGATTTTCTTTATCAATGTACCGGTCGGTCTGGCAGCATTCCTGATGACAAAAGTATTCGTGGAAGATCCCCATTATATCCGCCGGATCACTGCAGGACTCGATTATTACGGCTTTGCATTCATGGCCGTCGGTCTGGGAGCGCTGCAGGTTATTCTTGACAAGGGCCAGCAGGTGGATTGGTTCGAGGCATCCTGGATCCGGTGGGCATCCCTTCTTGTTGTTGTTGCACTGTTTGCATTTTTCATCCGGGAGCTGCGCACGAAGCATCCGGTTGTTGAGCTGAAGGTTCTGAAAGACAGGAACCTTGTCGGCGGGATGGTCCTTGCCTTCATGATCGGCGGTATTCTGTACGGGACCATGGCGCTGATGCCACTCTTTTATCAGACGATGATGGGATATACGCCCCTTTTAAGCGGTATCATCCTGCTGCCCCTCGGAACAGGTGCTTTGTTCGGTACCATGCTGGTTGCAGGCCTGAGTCGTTACGTTGATAACAGGATTTTTATGCTGCTGGGATTAGTCTTGATTGGTCTCGGGGGATTCCGGCTTGGCACTATCGATTTGAAGATTGCCATCAATTCCATGATCATCCCGTTATTCGTTGTCGGCATAGGAACGACGGCTGTTTTTATACCATTGTCGGTAACAGCCCTCGGTACGCTCGCTGTTAAGGATATGGGAAATGGATCCGGGCTCTTTAACCTGGCTCGAAACATCGGCGGCAGTTTCGGTATTGCCATTACGACGACCATACTTGCCCGCATGGCACAGGTACATCAGACCGCTCTTGTCGGGAATCTGACGCCCTTTAACCCCGTTTACCAGCAGATAACGAGGCTGTATCCAGGTGCACAAATGCTGATGTATCAGGAATTACTCCAGCAATCAGCCCTGCTTTCATACGTTGACTGTTTCCATTTTTACGGGGTGCTTGCACTTCTCTGTATAGCCGTGATTGTCGTGTTCCGGAAGATCGATAGTAAAGGTTCACTTTTGGTTCACTGAATTCCTGCCGTTGCCGCATCTGTCCGTTCTTGCACCGGTAATTTCTCATCCGGTGTCATTTCTGAAGTACGTGCCTGCAGCTGCTCCTGATGGAAGCATGCCGGCCTGCACATCACCCGGTGCACATAAAAAAAGGTGTTCCGGGGGATGCCCGGAACACCTTCACAGGATCATTCTATTTTGTTGCGGGTTGCGCTGCCGGCGCCTGTTTCTGTGTCAGCAGTTTGACAACCTGCTTGAAATTCGTCGACGCATTGTCGAGAAGGCTTGATGCATAGTCCACGTTATGGATGCCCTTTGCAGCCTTGACGAATAACAGATTGTACGACGCAGCCTGATACAGCTTCACGGCCTGCTGGTAATCAGGATTGGATTTCGACGAGGCCTCATTCATGACCTTCTTTGCCCGGATGTACTGTGTCTCAGCATCCGCGATCATGGATTTGAGGTTTTCCTTCCACATGGAGTAGATGTCCTTGTATCCCTTACCGTGGCAGGTTGTACATCCGACGACACCGCCTATGTAGGATTGACCGAACAGCTTCACATTGACGCCGTGCTGTGTTGCCACCTTATGGCAGCCGATGCATTTCACATTGGCTTTGAACATGGGGCTTGCAGAGCCTTTGACACCGATGCCGCCGATCCCCATATACATGTCCTCCTGCGCAGTATGCATGTTCTTGCTGTGGCACAGCGTGCAGTTGCTTGCATACTCGAGCGGTTCAATGGATGTTTCAAGACCGTGTTTTATTTCGAGGTGGCACAGGGTGCAGGTGATCTTGTGCTTGGTCACGTGCCACTCGTGGATAAACGTTGTATCCGTGTAGTACGCGATCCTCGTCGGTATATTATGGCACGCATAACAGCGCTCTTTCGGGACCTCGCCCGTACCCTGGACGACATCGAGGTGGCAGTCCACGCATTTGATATTGGGGTTATGCTCCAGGAAATCCAGGTGATTGTACGTTATCCCGTTCACCGTGAATGTCTGCCGCGGTATCTGGTGGCACTGGAGGCAGTTGTTTACGTTTTTATTGTTTGCAGCGTTGTCCAGTTTTGAGAAGTGGCAGAGAAAACAGGTCTCATAGGTAACTTCGATATGCCTTCCGACGACGATCTGGGAATGACAGCTCGTGCAGCGGAGTTTCAGGTCCTTGATATGCTCCATGTGGGGGATATGGTTGAAAGAAACGCCTTTGGGCGTAACGACGCTGCCCACCAGCAGCCGGGTGGAGTGACATCCGATTCTCATGCAGCTTGCGTCCGGTATGTCCGCAAACGGCCTCGGATCGTACGTCTTCGTAAAATACCGTACAACCATGGAAAAATTCTGGATTTTGTGCCATGCAGTCGATTCGAGGCTGTTCGTCGGCGGGTAATGGCATTTGACGCACGGGACGAAATTGTGCGCCGATATTTTCCACGCATTGTAGTACGGTACCATGATGTGGCAGCTCTTGCAGAAGGTCGGGCTTTCACTGTATTCCACGAAGCTGATGAACACCAGCAACGACACGAACGCAAGTCCCAGTATCGCCGTGATGATCTTGTGGGAGCGCATAAAATGTTTCACGCCTTTTTGTTTCTTTTCGTCTTTTTTATTGTCTTTTTCATCTGTCATGATTCTGTCCTCTTATTTTAATGTTATGATAAAAGATAGCAGAAAAAAAGCAAAAATCATACCAGAACCGTCAACATATAAGGATGCCTGATATCAACAGATCTTCAAGAACAGTCTTCTATCGCTCGTCCGGATATGAACCTGATGCCGTGGACCGGAGTTTTTTCTGAGTCGAATCGCGATAGTTGGAAGGTTCATGGAAGGTTTTTTCAATGAACAACCGTGCGGGTGTGGGTGTTTTGACCCACCGGGTTGGGTGATTATACACTGTGCGCGGCTGTGAAAAAGTACGGACCTTCGGCTATCGGCCCATGGCATTTCCATTTGACAATAGTGCGTATCACTACTACAATTTTCAGAATATGAAAAAGGTTTACGTCGAAACATACGGCTGTCAGATGAATGAACACGATTCCGAGCGGATGCTCTCCATCCTTTCGGAGAAAGGCTATACCCCGACACAACACCCGAAGGAAGCGGATGTCGTCATTGTCAACACCTGCAGTGTGCGGGCCAAAGCCGAGCAAAAGGCATACTCGAGTCTCGGAAGGTATACAGGACTGAAGAAAAAAAATCCGGGGACCTGGCAGGACAGGCTCGTTGTGTTCAGCGGCTGTGTGGCCCAGCAGGAAGGTGAACGGCTGCTGGGCAGGTTTCAGGGATTGAATGTGGTGGTGGGACCGTCGCAGGTTCATAGGATAGACGAACTCCTTGCACGTGCGCGGACAGAAGAGGCGGTCGTTGCAGTAGCGCCGGAACAGGGACAGGACCGTTTCAGAAACCCGGTCAAAGACGTGCACGGCATCAAGGCGTCTGTGACGATCATGGAGGGATGTGATAATTTTTGCACCTATTGTACGGTACCGTACCTTCGCGGCAGAGAGGTCAGCAGGAGTGCGCGCAGCATCATGGACGAGGTACAGGCTCTGGTTGCTTCAGGTGTACGGGAAGTTGTTCTGCTCGGACAGAATGTGAACTCATACGCAGACGCATCAGCAGGCAGGACTATGACACTCTACGATCTGTTGGCAGCCCTCAACAGTGTCAGCGGGCTGGAGCGGATCCGGTTTATCACCTCGCACCCCCGGGACATCACGGACAGGCTGATGCATGCGTTTACGGACTTCGGAAAAGTGTGCCCGCACCTGCATCTTCCGGTTCAGTCCGGATCTGACAGAATATTAAAACTTATGGCACGGGGATATACGACGGCCCGGTATTTGGATACCGTCGATAAGCTTCGCGCGCTGGTGCCGGGAATTGCACTGACCTCGGATTTCATTGCAGGGTTTCCCTCGGAAACAGATGAGGATCACCGTGACACGATTCAGTTTATCAGGCATGTCCGGTATGACAATATATTTTCTTTCAAGTATTCAGACCGGCCGCTCGCCCGTTCCTCAGCTTCCGCAGACAAGGTACCGCCGGATGTGATTGCCGCAAGGCTCGGGGAATTACAGCAGGTGCAGCTTGCGATAACACGGGAGATCTACGGCAGCCTTACCGGTACACACCAGCAGGTGCTGGTCGAAGGTGACAGTAAGAAGCCGGGCAGGCAGCAGGGCAGGACACGGGAGGGCAGGATTGTGAACTTTTCCGGCACGGTTCCTTCCGGCACGCTTGCAAACGTCCTCATCGAAGATTTTTCGGACAACGCCCTGTACGGGACCCATACCCGGGAGGAGAATTGACGTGGTTGTCGAGATGAAGGTTGTCGGTATTATGATCGATCCCGTGAACTCGACGCCTATCGTCGTTCTGCGCGACAGCGAGAGCAAATATACCTTGCCCATCTGGATAGGCGTTGCCGAGGCAAGCGCCATCATGATGGAACTTGAAGGCATCAAGGCGCCGCGGCCCAATACCCACGACCTGATGAAGGAGATTTTAAACGCGATTCACGGCCAGGTTGTGAAGGTGGAGATCACCGAATTGAAAGACAATACTTACTACGCCGTGCTGTATCTCAAGTTTCTGGACAAGGAGATGCAGATCGATTCACGGCCGTCCGATGCCATAGCGCTGGCACTGCGCATGTCAGCCGGTATCTACGTGGACAAGACGGTTCTGGACAAATCCATAGAATCAATCATATCGGCAACCGGTATTTCGGATACGGACAGTAGCGACAAAAAAAAGAAATACGACGAACTGCTGAAACAATTCACCGGCAATGAGTCCGGGAAATACAAGATGTGAACGGCATGAAGAACGGTACGATATTGATAATTGACAAGGACAGGTTTTACCGGGAACTCTACCACGACCTGCTGTCCGGCGTCGGGTACGACGTTCATGTGTATGACAGCGACGATCCCGCCACCGTGGACCTTTCGATGATTGATTTGATTATTGTTGAGCCGAACCGTTATGACGGGGAACTCGGCGGCATTTTTGAACAGGTAAAAAAGCTATCCGAGAAGCCCGAAGTCCTGATCATAACATCGGTCAGTATATCCTCCGTCAAATCACTGCTGACCGGAAACGGCATCCACTCTACCTATATCAGAAAACCGTTCGATGACAGCAAGTTTCTCCACCTGGTCACCAACATCATTGCCCAGAGAAAGCTGTTTATGGAGAAGGAAAAACTTGCGAAAGAAGGCATGGAATACCTGATCCTGCTCGAGGTCTATAAACGGTCGAGTGATATCCTGTCCCAGTCCAGCCTGGACAATGTCTTCAAAAAGATGATGGATGCCGTGATCGTCGAACTCAAGCTTACAAAAGCCATGCTGTGGTTCCGGAAAGACGATAATACCTTCGAGCTGCTGCATTCCTTCGGCTATGAATCGGATGCCTACGACGATGCTGTCATTCTGAGCTGGAAGACGTTTCCCTACCGGGAAGCGATGCGGGACGGATACTGCGTCATCACGGGCCCGGACGGCAGGAAGGTGATGTACCTGACGGTTCAGGGGCAGGACGGCCAGGTCTATGCGCTGCTGAGGCTCATCAAAAAGGAAAAGGCGTTTACCGTGCAGGACATCAGGGTTGCACGGACCCTGGCGACGTTCGGCGGCATTGCCGTTTCCAACGCGGTCAAGCTCGCCCAGAAAGTGAGCGATACCCTGAAGGCAGGGAACCTCCCGGCGTACAGTTATCGTTACTTTGTCGAGTACACGGCGAACGAAATAAAACGCGCGAACAGGATCCACGGCATGTTCTCGATCGCGGTCGTGTCCATCGAGAACTACCGTGACCTCATCGAGACATTTGGAAAGTCGTACATGGACGATATCTTTATCAGGATCACGAATCTGATCAGCGAGGTTATCCGGGACGCGGATACGCTGTCCGTATCCGAGCATGCGAGCATGCTGAACCTGTTTCTTCCGGACACCGACTACTTCGGTTCCATCATCACCATGCGCAGGATCAAAAATCAGCTGAAGCAGACCTTGTACGTAACGAACGGCTCGGTCACCAAAAATGTCGAGATCATCATCGGTTCAGCGACGTACCCGAACGACGGTACAACGGCCGCGACGCTGCTGACCCGTGCATACGATATGGCAAAGCGGTCGAGCACCGGTACCATCAAGCAGATCACCTCCATGGAATCACTCGGGTTTATGGAGTTCTCCGACAATATCCTCAGCATATTCAAGGATGCACAGCAGACGGGCGACGATATCACGAACGCCATCTTCGTCATCACCCGGGAGCGCATGCTGGATATCGTCAACCTTTTATCCAACGACATTCTTGCACGCCCGTTCATGCGCGGCCTCGTCTTCCTCGGTATTCCCGCGATAACCAAGGACCTCAAACTCATCAAGGAACAGTACAAATTATACAACGCGAATACGAAGCTGTACCTGCTCGGGAAAAAGCAGCAGGGCGACTATATCGATATTTCCTATGCGCCCATCATGATCATCAACGAGGACATCGGGAATAGGTTCTTTATGTTCAACCTGAACGAGGAATACGCCTATGGGTTTATAACGAACGAGTCTTCCGGTAAGCAGTTTTCTGTGTTCCATACGAGCGATCCCATCATCGTGGAAGAGCTGGTGGCTGTGCTGCAGGAAAAATATTTTGTCCAGAGGCAGATATAGGAGTATGGTCAAGACAAAAGGAAAAATCTTTATCGCGGATACGGATCAGAAATCCCTGGTCCTGATCAAAGATGCGCTCAAGGCGCAGGGGTACAGTATTTTCTCGGCGATCAACGGCGCAAAAGCACTCGAGATAATCATCGAGCAGCTGCCGGACATCATCATCCTCGGCATGGACCTCCCGATCATAGACACCCAGAAGCTCAGGGATATTATCAGCGTGAATCCAAGGACCGATAATCTGGCGCTGATATTCATGGGTACCCCCGAACAGTTGAAGTCCGTGAGTGCCATGGGCGAGAAGGTCATCACGAAGCCGTTCAGAATTGACGCGCTGATCGGCACCATATCCGGCATTTATCAAAAGCGGCAGAAGACCATCGAACTGTCGAAAGAGAACAAGGAGATAGAAGGTAACCTGACCCAGATATCGCTGATCGATTTGCTCCAGATATTCAGCATGAACAAGAAAGACGGAACTATAACCATCTACTCGGACAAGGGCAACGGGTTTATCTACCTCCAGGAAGGCAGTATCATAAACGCCACCTTTGAAAAGGTCGAGGGCGTGAAGGCATTTTACCGGCTGCTGACCATCAAGAACGGAAAGTTCGAATTCATACCGCACCGTGCTTTGACGCCCATACGGATTACCTCGACGACGGAATCGCTGCTCATGGAAGGTATGCGGCAGATGGATGAAATGAAAAAGAACAAGGACATCCTGCCCCCGCTCGATGCCGTCGTCAAATTGAAGAAAAAACTCTCGGAGCTGCCGAAACAGGTGCGGACGATTACCCAGGAGGTCCTGCTCCTGCTCGAGTTCTACAACAAGGTGGAAGACATCGTGGACAACTGTACGTTCCCGGATTACGATGTCCTGCGCGTGCTGGTCGCACTCCTGGAAAAGGGGATCATCGAGATCGTGCAGCACGTGACACCCCGGGTGAACGAGCAGGGAGGTTCTCTGCTTGCAAACGACGAAATCTTCCGCCTGCTGGAGGTCGTTTCGATCAACAAGCATACGAAGCTCGAATCGCACCGGGGAAGGGTGATCGTACTTTCGGCAAACTACAATTCCCTGAAGGTATTCATCAACAGCATCAACAATATGCCGAAATTCACCCTCAATAATTCGTTTGCCATGTCCGGACGCGATGATGCGGTGTTCGGCGAGATAGGGCTGGTATCGCTCACCGAGCTGCTGAGTATCGAGATCATATCCGTTCCGCCCCTCATGGAGTACGGTCCTCTCTGGATGGCCCTGTCCAGCAGCGCAGTTGGGGTGATCGTCCTGTTCGATAAGGGATCGAAGGACATCCTGGGGTCGTTCCTGACCACGGTGAACAGGTTCAAGAGTGCCAAGCCCCTGCCGGCAACGTACGTCTTCGTGACACCGGACGGGCGCGACGCAGGAACAAAGGTTGTCCAGACCCTGCGGAAGATTGTGTCATCGGGCAGCGATGATCCCGTGTTTGTCCTGAACAAGGACAGCGCGGACAGTTTGAGCATTATTCCCACTCTGCTCAGAAAGGTTATAAACCCATGATAGACCTGCATACACATTCCCTGTTCAGCGACGGCGAACTGCTGCCGTCGGAACTCATCAGAAGGGCGGCGGTGATCGGCATCAAGGTTCTTGCAATCACCGACCATACGGATTTCTCGAATTACCTCTTCGTCATCGAGCATATCAAGGCCGTTGCCGAACAATTCCCGGACAGGAAAAACGGAATCCTGGTGCTCCCCGGTGTTGAACTGACGCACGTTCCGCCGGCGGATATTCCGCGGCTGATAGAGTTGTGCCGTATGGCGGGCGCCCGGGTCGTCGTCATCCACGGAGAGACCATCGTGGAGCCGGTCGAGCCGGGGACCAATCTCGCGGGTATCCAGGGCGGAGCCGATATCATAGCTCACCCCGGGTTTATCAGTGTCAAAGAGGCCGAGCTTGCCGCTCGAAAGCAGGTGTACCTTGAGATCAGCGGCAGGGGCGGTCATAGTTTCACGAACGGCCATGTTGCCCTCACGGCAAAAAAAACAGGAGCAGGACTCGTTTTTGATTCCGATACCCATGCAGACAGGGACCTCATGGACGCTGACCGCGCGCTGGGTGTTGTCCGGGGGGCAGGACTGACGGAGAAAGATTTCAAGGAAATGATACGAAACGCGCAAACTATTGCACACAGGGAGGGGCTATGATTCTAAGGTGTGAAAAATGCGAGACCATGTACATGTTTACCGAGGCCCAGTTAAAAAATCAGAACTACAAGTTTACCTGTAAAAAATGCGGACACGAGAATTCCGTGGCCCTGCCTTCGGACACCGATCTGCACGATCACGGCGAGGAGCAGGGATTACCGCCGGAGCAGGAACAGCCGGTCATCCCTGACGAGCTTGCTATCCATTCAGATGCCCCGGCTGATCAGCCGGCGGGCGAGCCTCCGGCTCCGAAGGAAGAAGAACCTGCGCAACAGAAGAGTGCGGACCTCGACGATATATTTTCGACGCTCGGGAGCCAGAAGGCGGAAGACAAAGGACCCGGAGAAAAAGCTCCTGCCGATAAAGAAACGCTGCCGGATTTTGATTTTTCCTCTCCCGGTATTTCCGGGGAAGACACGGCACCGGACGCCGGCGGGATACCGGAAGCCGAGATGCCTGTTGAAGGCGGACGCGAACAGGTCAACAAGGAAACCGATGTCATCGAAGGGTTCGAAGAATTCACCATGGACGATATGAAGACGGATGCAGGACCTTCCGGCGAAACCGTGCCGGGCGGCATGGGAGAGAAAGAAGAGACCACGGATACGAGCTGGCTTGAGTCAACGTCGATTCAGGAGTCACCTGCGGGCAGGGAACAGGCCGCTCCGGCCGATGAGGTGATGCCGATCGAGCCCCTGGAGATGCAGGAGGAAAAACCGGAGCACACTGCTACCCCTGCGGCGGCGCCTCGTCCTGCTGCAGAGAAGCCGTCAGAGGAAAGCTCATTGCTGCAGGAGAGCAGCGTTGTAGTGCCGGAACTCACTTCCGTGCCCCGCGAAACCGCGGCAGTTCAAAAGTCTCCTGCTCTGAAAAAACACGTGTCAAGACTGGTGATAGTACCCATTGCCGGGGTCGTCATCGTTCTGGCTGCACTGGTCGGCATGTATTATTATTTTGTCGAGTATGCGCCGGGGAACCCCGATTTTAAAAAATTGACCTACATGAGTTACAGCGTCATCCCTGCATCGTCGCAGGCGAAAGCACGTGCTCTGCAGCTGCTCAATGAAGCCGATAAGGAATATCTCAAGGGTACCATCAGCGGTTACGAGAGCTCGTTGGTCCTCTACGAGCAGGCCGTTGCGGCAGACCACCACCTCGTCGGGGCATATACCGGCATAGCAAAGGATTTCGCCGTTCTCAAAGACAGAAACAGCCTGCAGGATCAGCTCAGAAACAGCGGCAAGTTTCTGGAACGGCTCAAAGATGTCCTGCATGACGACGCCCAGTACAGCCTGGTCGAAGGCATGGTGGCGCTCGCAAACAACGATTATGAGAAAGCGTCCGGCGATATTACCGCCGCACTGCGGAAACCCCCCGTGCTGCCCGAGGCTCTCTATTACAAGGCATACATAGATTATAAACAGGGTGAATTTCTGACGCAGGCAGCTTCGTTGCTGACACAGGCGGTCGCACTCGAGCCCGAAATGGTCAAGGCAAGCATTCTGCTCGCAGAGATATACCGGAAGCAGGACCCGCCGCAGGCTCTCGGTATTCTCGATTCAATACTTGCCCGGTATCCATCCAATATCGCCGCGGCCATTCTGCGGGCGAGGATAGAGGCGGCAGGTCCGAGCGGGACGACGCAGGCTATAGCGGATCTCGCTGCAGTTGCAGCGAAGTACGGTACGACGATCAATGCGTATGACAAGGCAAGCCTCTACGAGGCCATTGGAACGCTGAACACCGAAGGTAAAGATTATCCCTCCGCCATCGCTGCGTTTAAGACGTCGATCCAGGATAACCCTTCGGCAGAGGCATATACCGGGCTCGGAGATGCCTACCTTGACAGCGGCAGCCTGGACCAGGCAGAGCAGCAGTATAAGTCTGCACTGGCGATCGACAGGTCTTCGGTCGAGGCAAACCTGAAACTCGGACAGGCATACTATCTCGATAAAAAATACGTTCTCGCCATCTCGGCCTATAACGAATGCCTCAGGCTCGATGCAAAAAATGCCGCGGCACTGTATGGAATGGCCCTTGCCCGGGAAGGGAACGGAGAACTCGATACTGCACTCCACACGGCTCAGGAAGCGCTCCAGTTGTCGCCCGGTAATCCGTCCTTCTTAACCCTTAACGGACGGCTTCTCAGGAAGAAAAAGGAGTATAAAAAAGCCGCAGCACTGCTCCTGAGCGGTGCCACCCAATTTCCTGCGTATGCCCCTCTCCATACGGAGTTTGCAGTGGTGCTCAGCAAAGAAGGGGATTATCCGGGTGCGCTCCAGCAGTTGAATACTGCCATGACGATTTCTCCGGCGTCGGCGACGAACAATGCATACATGGCGGATATCCTCAACAAGGAATCAAAATATGCACAGGCCGAAACGTATGCCCGAAAGGCGCTGGCAATCGATCCGCACCAGCCGTATGCGTACGAGGTACTCGGAGATATCTATTTCAATGAAAAAAAATACGATGATGCGGTCAGGTCGTATAATGAATCCATTGCGATCAAGCCGTATGAAGCACGGGTCTTTTATAAACTGGCGATGGTCTACGAAGCGGGCAGCCGGTTCACGCTGGCAGTCAATGCCCTCAACAACGCCATCAAGATCAATCCGACCGATGCGCAGTATCATTATGAACTCGGCACGGCCTACCGCAGCATGGGCAACATCCAGTTTGCCATCAACGAGTACACCCGTGCTATCGATTTGGACGGTACGCTGGCAGATGCATATTACCAACGAGGGTTGATCAATATCGAAGGGAAGAACGACATCGCCGCAGTCAATGATCTAAAAAACGCAATGAAGTATGCGCCGGACAACCCGGACTACATGCTCTCCCTGTCGAACTATTACTACAAAAACAAGGAGACCTATGCAGCGATCGAATACCTTACCTCGGCGCTGAAGATCGCACCCAAAAACCCCGAGATCCATTACCGGCTCGGTGTTGCCGACAACTACATCGGCAAGGTTGAAGACGCGAAAAAGGAGTTCCGGACCGCCCTGTCCCTGTCGCCGCGGTACGCGCAGGCGCTGGTTGGCCTCGGCACCATCGCCTACCAGAACGGTGATATGAAGACAGCATCGCAGTATTATGAGAAGGCCGTGCAGCTCGCTCCGGATGACGGCGATGCGTACTATGCGCTCGGTACGGTTGACGAATATAACGGCATGTACGAAAAGGCATTGACAGCATATCAATATGCGGTTAAGTACAGCAAGAATCCTGCTGCAGCTTATTTCAAGGAGGGAATGATGCTGTCGAACCTGAACGAGCCTGACAAGGCGAAGGCAGCACTTCTTAAAGCCATCAGCCTGGGGCTTTCCAGCGACATGGAGACCATGGCAAAAAACAAATTACAGAACTTAATGTAGATTGGATACCATACATGCAGTTAAAAAAACTTGAGATACAGGGTTTTAAAACCTTTGTAGACCCGGTGAGTTTCAATTTCGAATACCCTATCGTGGCCATCGTCGGTCCGAACGGAAGCGGCAAGAGCAATATCGTTGATGCCGTCAAATGGTGCATGGGGGAGCAGAGTGCGAAACAACTCAGGGCAAACCAGATGTCGGACCTTATCTTCAACGGCTCCGAACACAGGAAATCCATCGGTCTGGCAGAGGTATCGCTCTCGTTCGCCAGCAACGGCTCCGTAACGCCGTCGCCGTATGATTCTTTTTCCGAGATCGCGGTCACGAGGAGGATGTACCGGGGAGAGGAAAGCGAATACTACCTGAACAAAGACCCGAAACGGCTCAAGGACATTCTGGAATTTCTCATGGACATCAGCATAAGCTCAAAGGCGTTTTCCATCATAGAACAGGGACAGATCAGCCAGATCATCGATGCCAAGCCCGAGATGCGGAGGT
>JAJYLM010000050.1 GCA_021787655.1 bacterium | reverse complement strand
GAAAAAATCGAAGGAGTTTATCGTCGTTTCAGCAATAGACTTACGGAGTACCTTAAAGAGCTAAGCAAAAATAATCGTTAAGAAAGAGTAATTAAACCCATGAACTCATTCAAGGACATTGCTTATAAGATTTTGAAAGAAGCCGGGAAGCCGCTGCACAGCAAG
This sequence comes from bacterium, assembly GCA_021787655.1. Classification (GTDB taxonomy): domain Bacteria; phylum JAMCPX01; class JAMCPX01; order JAMCPX01; family JAMCPX01; genus JAJYLM01. The sequence continues at coordinate 12,956 of JAJYLM010000050.1, read as the reverse complement.
GAGATTACGAAGATCGCTTTGGAGCGGGGATGGCTGAAAACCGCGGGCAAGACGCCTGAGGCTACTATGAACGCCCAGCTTATCGTTGATATAAAAGCTAAAGGAATTCTATGCAATTAAAAGCGCCTGAAAATCATAGTGACAATAAGCCAAAAGAAAATCGCAAAGATACAGATATCATCATCAAAGAAACTGGGGTCTGGGCTACACATTTGACAAAGGGAGCAGACGTGTCGGGAAAAATTGAGATCCTGGATTCCCGTTTTCACGGGAATGACAGACAGAAAAGCGAGGAGCAAAAACGTGAGACAGCGTCCCGCTTCCTTTTCGCGATGGGATTTGTCAGAACAGGAAATAAATAAGAAGTAACTGGACACAACCTGAAGAAAGTTGAATAATGATGTCTATGAATTCAATCAGCAGAACATTATCAGTGACCGGTTGTTTCGGTTTCGTTCCTAGTGGCGGCGCAGATTAGTATGGCCGTACCTATTTCAAAACGACCGCTGCTCTTTATCATCGACGGCAGCAGCTATATCTTCCGTGCTTACCACGCACTGCCGCCGCTGACAAGCAAACAGGGCATGCCGACGAACGCCGTGTACGGGTACACGAACATGCTGATCAAGACCATCGAGCAGTACCATCCGGATTACCTGGTCGTTGTCTTCGATTCCAAGGGCCCGACCTTCAGGGATGAGATAGACGCCGAGTACAAGGCAAACCGGGGCGTAGCACCCGATGATCTGTCCGTGCAGTTTCCCCTCATCTTCGAAATCACGGACACCCTTGCCATACAGCGGCTCGCAAAAGAAGGTTTCGAGGCCGATGATGTCATTGCAACGCTGACTGGTTCGGCCTCAGCCGCGGGATTCGGCGTGGTGATCGTCGGCAGCGACAAGGACCTCATGTCCGTCATCGGCGACGACGTTGTGATGCTTGACACCATGAAGGACCAATGGATAACCGCAGCCGATGTAACGGAAAAATTCGGTGTATCTCCATCGCAGATGACGGAATTCCTCATGCTGACCGGTGACAGTGTCGATAACATACAGGGCGTGCAGGGCATCGGCAAGAAAACGGCAAAGGACCTGCTCATGAAATACCGGAGCATCGACGGTATCTATGAACACATCGATGAGATTTCCAACAAGCGTGTACAGGCCGCTCTCCGGGAGGCGAAAGAACATCTGTACAGCGTTACGAAAGGGCTTGTTCAGCTCAGGCACGATGTTCCCGTCGCTGCTGACCTCGGTTCGTTCAAAATGCCGGCATCGCTGTTCGGTTCGCTTTCTCCGGACCACAGGGAGCGTCTCATCAGGACGTTTTCGTCCCTCGAATTCAGCAGGCTCATCGATAAGCTCGGCAGTGTGGACATCCGGTTCGATTATCATCAGGTCCCGGGGATAACGGAAGAAATCATCGGTGCCGTGAAGCACGCAGGGGAGGCATCGCTCGTGTTCATGGGGAGCGAAGCCGGGGTCTTCGCGGACAAGGCTTATTATATCAGCACGCTGACTGCGGACGATGTGAAGGCGCTGCTCTCGGTAGAATGCAGGCTTATCGTCCACGATGCAAAGGCTGTTCACCGGTTCTGCATCGAGCACAGCATCCAGATCACAGCGTCCCTGTTCTCCGTAGAACTTGCAGCATACCTGTGCAATCCGGAATCCAAGAGCTATTCCATTGAATCCCTTGCACGTGCAGAGCTCGGGGAAGAACTCCCGGACCTGTCCAAGGCTGCGGATGACCGGAACAATGGCATGTTCGGGACAGGGCAGGGGAGGGCTGTTTACCTTGCAAAGGCTGCTGCGCTGTTGAGCAGGCTCGCGCCGGTCTACCGTGAGCGGTTGAAACAGGATGCCCTCGAACCCCTGTTTGACAAGATAGAGATGCCGCTCTCGAATGTACTTGCGCGCATGGAGCACTCGGGAATCCGTATCGATCAGTCATACCTCAGGGGACTTTCTGAAAAATTCGACCTGAAGCTGAACGACCTCATGGCAGCGATGCAGGCCATCGTGCCGCACGAGTTTAACCCGGATTCTCCCAAGCAGGTGGCTGCTATCCTGTTTGAAGAATTGAAGTTACCGGGTGCGAGGAAGACAAAAACAGGGTATTCCACAGACAGTGAAGTACTGTCGGGTCTGAGTGACAAGCACCCGTTCGTTCGCCTGCTGCTCGATTACCGGGGCATAGCAAAGCTTAAAAACAGCTTTGTGGATACATTGCCATCGTTTATCAATCCGGGCACGGGAAGGATCCATACCAAGTTTATTCAGACGGGAGCTGCAACGGGCAGGCTTGCGAGCAGTAATCCCAATCTGCAGAACATACCGGTCAAGGACGAGCAGGGCAGATTGATACGGCGGGCTTTTATAGCTGACCAGGGATTCTCCCTGATCAGCGCGGATTATTCGCAGATCGAACTCAGAATTATGGCGCACCTTTCCTCGGATGAAGCGCTGATCGATGCATTCATGCACGATCAGGACATCCATACGACGACAGCATCCGGCGTTTTTCAGACGCCGGTCCCTGATGTTACGCCCGAGATGCGCAGTAAAGCAAAGGTCATCAACTTCGGGATCATGTACGGTATGTCTGCGTACGGGCTTGCCCGGCAGCTCGGCGTACCGGCCGAGGAGGCACAGGTGTTCATCGATGCGTATTTCAGCGAATACAAGGGTGTCCGGCAGTATATTGACGATATCGTGAACGGTGTCCGGCAGACCGGCTATGTTGGTACGATTCTGGGAAGGCGCAGGTACATACCGAAGACCATGGATAATCCAGCGTATCAGAGAATAGCCATCAATACACCGGTGCAGGGGAGTGCAGCAGACCTGATCAAGGTTGCAATGCTCAGAATAGACGACCTGATACGGCGGCAGTGGCCAGATGCAAAGATGCTGCTCCAGATCCATGACGAACTGATCTTCGAGGTAAAAGACGGACAGGTGGATACTTTTTCTGCTGTCGTTCAAGAGCAGATGGAGGGTGCCATGAAGCTCCTCGTTCCGCTCCGGGTATCCATCAGTTCGGGCAAGACCTGGGCCGATACGTTATAGCACCGCTGCTTCTGCGTACGCTGTTCTGAAAGCTTCCTGCGAAGTAACCGTCCGTGCCCGTCTGCCTATCTCCCGGGTTGACTGAAGATCACAATATCCAAAATGCCTTGACCGTGTTTTATATTTCATATAGATATAATTTGTATATTGTATACAAAATATAAAATTATGGTAAAGGGATTGATTTCCTATGACAGGGTATGGTTGTAACGATGGAAGATAGCACGATACAGTCAACGTTTCCTCATCCGTATTTTGCGTCGCATTCCAAGTGGCGGTGGTTCATACTGACGACTGTTTTGATCGGTGCATCCATGTCCGCCCTCGATGTCAGCATCGAGAATATAGCACTCCCGACCTTGAAGCGGTATTACCATATCTCCCTTCACCTCGATGAATGGGTGGCAATGGCCTACATGCTGACGCTGACCATTTTTCTTCCGTTCTTCGGGCGGCTTGCGGACATGTTCGGCAGGAGCAGGATGTACAATCTCGGTTTTGTCATCTTTACCTTCGGCTCTGCATTGTGCGGTATGGCACCAAACATAGAATTCATGATTATCGCACGGGTAATCCAGGCCATCGGCGGCGGGTTATTGCAGGCAAACTCGGTCGCCATCATCACCCAGTGCTTTCCTTCCAAAGAACTGGGCAAGGCCATCGGAATCCAGGGCGCCGTCCAGGCGATCTCCATGTCGATCGGGCCTTTTCTCGGAGGTTTACTGATAAATATGAATCTGTTCGGTACAAAATGGCGTTCCATTTTCTACGTGAATGTACCGATCGGTATCATCGGCACACTGGCTGCCCTGTACATACTGCCCAAAGATAAGCGGTCGAAGATTAAAGAAAAGATGGATTACATCGGAAGTATCACGTTTGCTGCAGCCTTGCTGTTCCTCGTACTGGCACTGAATGAAGGGCGCAAACTCGGCTGGGAGTCAGACACCATTGTCCTGTACCTGGTCCTGTTTGTCATTTTCTTCGGCATATTCGTCATTACCGAATTGAAATTCAGCTACCCGATGATGGATTTTAAATTATACAAAATTTACGACTTTTCTGCAGGAAATATTACGGGGTTCTTTTCCTACTATGTTCTGTTCGGCATTCTGTTCATCATGCCGTTTTATCTCGAGAACATTGCCAAATTTTCTGCATTCACTGCCGGATCGCTTCTGACCCCCATACCCATAACCATGTCACTGGTGGCTCCCATTGCAGGCGCTTTGTCAGACAAGTACGGACCGCCCATTATGACATCGATCGGCATGCTGATCTGTTCGTTTGCAACGTTTTGCCTGATCTTTTCCGGCAGGAGTCCCGATGTCGCCTTTCTGCTCATCGAATTTACCGCCCTTGGACTGGGCATGGGGCTGTTTACTCCGCCGAACAACAGTGCTGTTATGGGATGCGTTCCGGATGACAGGCTGGGGAGCGCAGGCGGTATTCTGAACATGATGCGGGCAAGCGGCAGGGTCTTCGGCATCGATATATCCGGACTCATCATTACGTCGCTCACGGCAGTCTACGCAGGCACGCAGGGATATCACCATATTCCCATCAGATATTTGCCGCACCATATCAGGGAACACGGCTTCATGCACGGCTTCGTTACCGTCATCATAACCTTCACGGTTCTCAACTTCATATCCGCGATTCTGTCCATAACGAAGAAGGGCAGGGTCAAGATGGCGAAGGAACATTATCTTTCCGAATGACTGCTCTGATGATGCGCTGACGACGCCTCAGTTTCTCCTGAATGCCGGAAGGCCCCTCTGCATGTTACTCAACCGGCAGTACCTGCACTACAGGATGACATCGTCATTGATGTAGTAATTCACACAACCGCAGTCCATGGTCTTGACCTCGGGCATTTCTTCGACCAGGGTTTTGATCCTGCTTGCATGGTCGGCATTCCGCACCCTGCCGCTGATCCGGACATTCCCCTGTTTCACCATGATCGTGAGCAGGTAATCTTTTGTCGTATCGTCTGAGGCAAGTTTTGCCTTTATCTTGCTCTCGAGTGTCAGATCGGCTATCGCCTTTTTTATCGTTTCGGTGAGCTGGAATTCAGGCGCGGTGGTCATACTGGCGATGATTTCACATGCAGTATCTATACTCACGTCCTTGAGGTTGATGACGATATCGTACAAGGACGGGTCCTGCCAGTCTATATCGTACAGAAACCGCGTCCATTGCGTTCTGTATTTGTCCATTTTTTTGATATACGGGAGCGCTTTTTCACGGGAAATCCTGTTGTGCTCCATGGCGAAGAGGATACGCTGCTCCATGTCCGCAATAACTTTCACCCTGATGACAGGACAGACGTCCCGCAACAGAAGATGACCGGCATGGCCGTAGTAGACGATGTTGTCGTTTTTTGCCTGATCACACAGTGTCGCCTGTATGAACGACAGATAACGGAACCGGTCGATGTTCAGTGAAAGCCGTTCTTTGAGAGCAGGTTTTGATTCCATGGCTGCTGTCAGCTGTTGTTCCGAAATGCCGTAGTTTCCTGCGGCCTCGACGAGGATTTCCCTGCTGATTGCCTTATATCCGAGCTTGCCTGCGAGGCAGCGTGCAAGTTTTTCACCGCCGGTAAACGTTCCCCTCGAAATGGTAATTATCGACATAGATGGCTGGCTCCTTTGGTTGCACGCTTGCTCATATCCGTGCGTTGATTTTGTCCTTCATTTCCCGGACGGCATCTGCAATTCCGGTAAAGAGCGACCGCGCTATGATGGAATGCCCGATATTGTATTCAGTTATTGCATCGATTTTTGTGATTGGTTCTATATTGATGTACGTGAGACCGTGCCCGGCAGCAATGCCGAGCTTCAATTTCTCCGCTGTTATGACGGCGTTGATGATCTGCTGAATATTGATATCGAGTTCTTTTGCCGTTTTCGATTCACTGAACCGTGCCGTACTGATTTCGACGATATCGGCTCCGACCCTGTGTGCCGCCTTTATCTGATCGAGGTCGGGATCGATAAACAGGCTGACCGTAATGTCTGCATCGTGGAATAACCGGATGTACTTTTTAAAGGATTCCATATTCAGCGCAACTTCGAGGCCCCCCTCGGTCGTCAGCTCCTCCCTCCGTTCCGGTACGAGCGTCACGGTATCCGGTTTTACGTCGAGTGCTGTTTTTATCATCTCCTGGGTCGGCGCCATCTCAAGATTCAGTTTCGTTTTTATGATCTTCCGCGCAAGTTCGAGGTCCCTGTCCTGGGTGTGCCGCCGGTCTTCTCTCAGATGCATGACGATGCTGTCCGCGCCGGCGAGTTCTATCATGCCGATGGCAGTCACCGGGTCGGGTTCGGACGCTTTCCGTGCCTGGCGTATGGTTGCTATATGATCGATATTAACGCCGAGTCTCTTCATGACTTTCCTCCTGTACGGTGATTGTATCATACATTGTTGTCCTGTTCCTACCTTTTTCTTTGGACGTATAGAGAGCATGGTCTGCGTGCTGGATAAGCTCGTCTTTATTCCGCGCATCACCCGGTACACACGACATCCCGATGCTGACCGTAAACCGTATGTTGTCTCCCTTGTCCGTTCGTATACTCAAAGACTCGATTTTCTTTCGCAACCGTTCTGCGATCTTATAGGCACCGGAGAGATCGGTATTGGGAAGTGCTATGCAGAACTCCTCCCCGCCGTACCGCGCCGCATAATCCACGTCCCGGATCGTCTGCATGATAATGTCCGATAACTTCTTCAATACCCTGTCACCCTGGGGATGACCGTAGGTATCGTTCAATACCTTGAAATGATCGATATCGATCATGAGCAGGGTCAGGGGTTTATTGTACCGGTTCGCTTCTTTTATCTCGGATTCCATATGCTCCTGGAAATTCCGGTGGTTATGAAGGTTGGTCAGCCCGTCGGTTATTGCCAGTTTCCCGAGTTTGTCGAACAGGATGGAGTTGTACAGGGATATCGACACCTGGGTAATCAGGGTATCGAGAATCATGCTTATCCGTTCGTTCATGGTGTTTTCCAAAAACAGAATGATCAAACCGACCTCTTCCGTTTTTCCCCGCAGCGGTATGACGGCCGTGTACCGGAGTGCTTTGTCCGGTACGTACAGATTGTACAGTGCCGGGTAGAGAAGCTTGAGCTGGGAGGTCGTAATCTGCGACGTAACGGACAGTTGATCCTCGCTTATTCCGTCATAGGTCGGTTCGGTATCGATAAAGATCTCTTTCCCGGCAATAGGCTTGTCGATATGCTGCGTGAACACGATATCGAAATTCCTGTGGTCATTCTTTATCGCGAAGATCCCTTCGCTGGCGTTCGTGATTCGTATGATCTCGCCGAGGGCGGCCTGTGCGATATCCCGGATGTCCATGTAGTGCGAGAGGTTCCTGACGAAGGTATACATGGCGCCTTTTTCATAGATATCGTAGCGCAATTTATACTGCAGTTCGATGTTGTCCATGAGATCGATGATCTGGTTCGATATGACGGTCAGGATCTTGATATGCTCGTTGCTGAATGCCTGGATCTCGAGGCTGTCGACGCAGATGATGCCGATGATCTCGTTATCACGGATGGCCGGGACGGCCATGAACGATTTTATACCCTCGTTCCGTGTGTAGTACGGCAGGCCTTTTATTTCGTCTTTCATTTCATTCAGGAGCATGCTCTTTTTGTTTTTCACGACCCATCCTATATATCCATCTTCCGGTGACAGCGGCCTGTCCATATCGATCCATTCGCTGTTGGACGATATTTCCCTGCCCCTGAGCTTCATATCGTTATCGATGAGATAGAGGATAACGGTATACGGATGTATCGTTGTACGGATCGTTTCAACGATTCCGTACAGTCGATCGTTGAGGGCAACCATGAGCCTGTTTTTTTCTTTTTTGAGGCCGTCATCGGAAATGATTTCTGAATATTGCACAGCGTCGCCTTTTCCTCGACCCGGTTTCAGATTCAGTTCAAGGGGGGCTTCCTGCAGTGTCGCGATCTTGTTTTTGAGCCGTTCGAGGATCTTTTTTTCATATGCCATGAGCAGACCGATGGTCACGACCGATGTCAGGGAGACGATCGAATAGAAGATAAACCGTCCGTATGGACGTGAATAGAAGTATGCTTTCATGATAAACAGCGATGCTCCGTAGATCACGGCGATGATGCCGTCGGCCATGCCGAACAGCAGGGTAATGAGGCTGAATATCAAGTAGATGGAAGAATAAGCATTGAAATGAAACGTAGACTCTATGTAATCGATCATCACGACGTAGGCTGCCACGATGAGCAGCGACAGCAGGACATTTTTGATCACGACCGGAATTTTCGAAGCTATATAGACGGTGATCGAATAGACAAAAAAGAGGGCTATGAAGAGCAGAAACACAATATCGTTTGCATCGCCGCCATACCCGATACTCAGTATATAACAAGCCGATGCCGCGGCGAGCATCACCGAAAACACGGCGATGATGAGGATCTGAGTCTTCGTGAGTTTTGGAATCGATATCATCTGAAACGGAGGGCGGTCTTATTCCCTCTGCTGAGGTGCCGCCACCGGCCCGGAGATGCGGCCGGTGTCTTTTCTGAAATAAACGACGATATCCCCCTTCCGTACCATGCCAAGTTCATCGCGTGCTATTTTTTCTATGTAGAAGTTGTTCGATTGCAGGAGGTTTATCTGCTGGGCAAGACTGTCCCTCTGCTGGATCAGGAGCATGTTCTTTGCACCTGCTTTTTTTATGTTTTTCTTCATCTGCCACAGGTCATAGACACCGCCGTGCGAAACGACGGCGTACAGTGCCAGGAGCAGTATCAGAAAGAATAAAAATCTATAGAACCACTTCATCAATGTTTAACCGTCGTACCTCCGTTGAGGCTCGTGTACAGGTGTATTCCCTTGAGGATATCGAGTGCGCGTTTTATCTCACTGTCGCTCAGGAGATCCTTTGTTTTCTTTGTTTCTGAATCCTTTATCTTCACCAGGGGGTTCTGTGCAGGGAAATGTCCTTCGAGGTCCTTTTCCTTGATGCCGAAAATGTTCTGGGATCCCTCTTCAACGACCTTTTCCTCGTGCATGGTTATGTTCGGCTGTATGCCCTCTGCCTGGATGGACTTTCCGTTCGGCGTGTAATACAGGGCTGTCGTGAGCCGCAGTGCGGATCCGTCCTCCAGAGGAATGATGGTTTGTACGGAACCTTTACCGAAGCTCGGTGTGCCGACGATGATCGCCCGGTTGTGGTCCTGCAGCGCACCTGCGACAATCTCCGAAGCACTCGCTGTTCCTCCGTTGATCAGGGCCACGATGGGATAGTCGGGTTCGACGTTTTTGCCGCTCGCCGTAAACCGGAGCTGTTGATCCGGGAGCCTTCCCTTCGTGTAAACAATCAGCCCGCTCTTGATGAAACGGGAGGCGACGGCAACCGCCTGGTCGAGCAGTCCGCCGGGATTGTTCCTCAAATCAAGGATAACGCCGTCGATCTTGTTATCCGTTTTCTTGTGTATCTCGTCGAGTGCCTTCTCGAGTTCGCTGTTCGTCGTTTCCTGAAACTGGATGATCCGTATATAGGCATAATGGTTGTCGATGATGTCGTATTTGACGCTCTTGATCTTGATGATTTCCCGCGTGAGAACGTACGTTTTCGGTTCGCGCAGGCCGGTTCGTATGACCGTTATTTTAACCGTGGTCCCGCTGGGTCCGCGTATCATGTTCAGGTCCTGTTCGAGGGTAAGGTCGTGCGTCGGCTTGCCATCGATCATGATTATTTTGTCGCCCGGTTCTATGCCCGCCTTTGCTGCCGGTGTGTCCTCGATCGGTGATATGACCGTCAGGAAACCGTCCTTCAGGGTGATGGTCATCCCGACGCCGCCGAACTGTCCCTGGGTGCTGACCTGGAGGTCGTTATATTCATGCGGTGTCATGAAACCGGAGTGGGGATCGAGGGAGTTGATCATGCCTTTGAGCGCACCATAGATGAGCTTTTTTGTGCTGACCGGCTCGACGTAGTCCTTTTTGACCTTGTCGAGAACCGAGGTAAACAATCCAAGTTCTTCGTACCGGCTTTCGCTGGCATGGGTATGTTCTTTCGTTGCAAAGAGTTTTGCTGCAAAGGCTGTCGTGACTGCAAGAACAAGTATCACGATCCACCAATTCCTGATCATTTTCGGTTTCATTTTTTCCTCCGTCTGTGGGGTTTTCATGTCTCTATAATAGCGCCTGTTGTTCAAAAAGACAAGCGATTACCGGCACGGAAATCTTCTGCGGTGATTGACATTGACGGTCATTTGCAATATTCCTGCAGCAGTTGCGGCAGCAGCGACGGATACTGAGTGTCCAGCGCCGGCGCAACGATAACCGTTCTCCGGAGGTTTCATGAAGAAGATGTTGTTGACGATGACTGTTCTCGGGTGGGTGATGTTCGGTGTTATGGCCTGTGCCGGCGTGAGCCGGGCAGACGGACAGTATCAATATCCGCCTCCGGGCAGGCTTATCGACGTCGGAGGGCATATGATGCACCTTTATTGTACCGGCAGCGGGAGCCCGGTTGTGATCCTCGAAGCCGGTCTTTCGAGTTATTCCCTTGACTGGAGCCGCGTGCAGCCTGCGGTCTCGGCAACCACCGAAGTATGTTCTTATGACCGGGCAGGGTATGGATGGAGTGCGCCCGGGCCGGAACCGAGGACAGCGGAAGAGATCGTCAGCGAACTTCAGCAGCTGCTCACTGCAGCCGGTGTCAAAGGTCCGTACGTGCTCGTGGGACAGTCCCTGGGCGGGATCTTCGTCCAGCTCTTTGCACTCGAGCATCCGGGTGAGACAGCGGGGGTCATTCTGGTCGATTCGGTCAACCGGGACATGGATAAGGTGATCCCGAAGGACAAGCTGGACAGGTTCGAGCGGGACCTCTGGTTCTATGCGTACCTTGGAGAACTCGGCGCGCCGTTTGGCATACCGCGGCTGCTCCATATGCCGTCGAGCATTGTCATACCGAAGCTCCCCAAAAAGCTCCAGCCCGCTGCTTATTCGCTCGCGTATAGAACGAAAACGTACAAAACGATCTGCGATGAACTGGACGCCCTGCCTGCAAGTGAGGCATGGTTTGACAGGAAGTATCCCGTACTCCGGCCTCCGCATGTTCCCGTCGTGGTACTCAGCGGAGCACTGCCGCAGGATTATCCGCCGTTTTTGGTGAGTACGGGCCTGTTCGGCGCGTGGCAGCGTTTGCAGACCGATCTTGCGAAAAGTATACCCGGGGCACGGCAGATCATCGCAGCGAAGAGCGGACATTTCATTCAGCTCGACCAGCCTGGCCTGGTGATACGGACGATCGACGACATGGTGCGGCAGGTGAGACACTGATTGAACGGCACCTGAACTCCAGTGTTGAATTGTCCGGTTTTGTGTGTTAGTTTTATGCTATGTCTCTCTATAACGAACTGCTGAAAAAAGTAGACAAGGAGAACCTGCCGTCTCATGTTGCAATCATCATGGACGGGAACGGCCGGTGGGCGCAAAAAAGGAAGCTGGTACGCGTCAGGGGGCACGAGCAGGGCTCAAAGGTAGTCAAGCGTATTGTCGAGACAGCATCCAACCTGGGTATCAGCGTGCTTTCGCTGTACGCCTTTTCAAAGGAGAACTGGAACAGGCCGCGGGAAGAAGTCGATGCCCTGATGCAGCTGCTCCACCACTACCTCCTCGTCGAGAGCAGGAACCTGATCAAAAACGGCATCCGGCTGTCGATCATCGGCGACCTGAAAAGCCTTTCTCCCAAGCTCAATGAGTTGATTGCGGACGTCTGTGCGCGCTCGAAGAAGAACACCGGAACGCGGGTCGTCATTGCCCTCAGCTACAGTGGCAGGTACGAAATCACCCAGGCCGTGAAAGAAGTGGTGCGTGACGTGCAGCGCCACAGGATCTCGGTGGATGATGTTGACGAGCAGATGTTCGGACAGTATCTGTTTACACGGGGCCTCCCGGATCCGGATCTGCTCATCAGGACGAGTGCCGAGAAAAGGATCAGCAACTTTATGCTGTGGCAGATAGCGTATACTGAACTGTATATCACGAAGACCCTCTGGCCAGATTTCACCAAAGAGGAATTTCTCAAAGCCATCATCAGTTATCAGAAGCGGGAGCGGCGGTTCGGCATGACCGGAGATCAGCTCAGCAGGCGCCCGGACAGTTTCCGCGGGTATTCCCTGAATGAGTAAGATCTCCCTGTTCGGATCCACGGGAAGCATCGGTACAGCTGTATTATCGATTGTCAAAAAAAACCCGTCGCTGTTCACCGTCACTGCACTGGCGGCGGGCCGCAATATTGCTCTCTTCAGAAAGCAGTTGAAGCTGTTTTCCCCGGCGTATGCCTCTGTTGCGGACGAGAAAGATGCACACCTGCTGGGCAGGGAGTTCCCGGCTGTAAAGTTTTTCTGGGGGACCGAAGGCCTTCGCGTCATCGCGATGCTCGATGATACCGATCTCGTGGTCATGGCGATCCAGGGGCTCGATGCGCTTCTCCCGACATACCTGAGTCTCACGAAGAAAAAAAAAGTAGCGCTCGCGAGCAAGGAAGTGATGGTTGCCGGCGGCAGGAAGATAAAGGAACTTCCCGGAAGCGACGGGCTGCTCATTCCTGTCGACAGCGAGCACAGCGCGATCTATCAGTTGCTGCATGGTGTCGAGCGCGATGAACTCCGCAGGATCATGCTCACGGCGTCGGGAGGGCCTTTTTTGCATATGGATGCCCGGAAGCTGCGATCCATGGGTCCCCGGCAGGCCCTGAACCACCCGCGGTGGAGGATGGGAAAGAAGATTACGATCGATTCTGCAACCATGATGAACAAGGGGCTCGAAGTAATAGAGGCGAAGTGGCTCTTCGATCTGAAGCCCGGCCAGAT
>JAJYLM010000049.1 GCA_021787655.1 bacterium | reverse complement strand
GGGCATAGGACTGGGACTGGCAATCAGCAAAGACGTCATCGCGCAGCACAACGGAACGATCACGGTCGTGACCGGACCGGACAGGGGCACGGAATTTACCATCACCCTGCCGCTGGCGAAAGCAGGTGGAGAGCATGGAGTATAATATCGTCGTCGTGGACGATGAAATAAAGCAGGCGGAGATCATCGTGAAGATCCTCGCGGATCACGGGTACACGGCAAAAGCAACGAACAGGCCGCATGAGGTCGTCGATATCGCACAAAACAACCTCCTGGACCTCGTTGTCACGGACCAGGCGATGCCCGGCATGGATGGTATCAAGCTGCTCGAGGCACTCTCGCTGCTGCAGGACCCCCCGCTCGTCGTCATTTTGACCGGCTACGGGACCATATCGAAGGCAGTGGAAGCAATGAAGAAGAAAGCGTTCGACTACATAACCAAACCGATCGATATGGATCGGCTCCTGCTGACCGTGAAGAACGCGCTCGAGCTCAGGCGCCTGGGCAGGGAGAACCGCGAACTGAAGGCCATCATCAAGGGCGAGGGTCTGGACACCATCATCGGCAACAGCGGTGTGATCGAAGCGATAAAAAAGATTATCAGGAAGATTGCGCCGACGAATTCAACGGTCCTGATAACCGGCGAGAGCGGCACGGGCAAGGAACTGGTCGCCAATGCCATCCACAGCCTGAGCCCGAGGAAAGACGCCGCGTTTTCTGCTGTCAACTGTGCTGCAATACCGGACACCCTGATAGAGAGCGAGCTGTTCGGGTATGAAAAGGGCGCATTTACCGGTGCCAACACCGCAAAGCAGGGCATCATCGGCGCAAGCAACGGAGGTACGCTCTTCCTCGACGAGATCAGCGAACTGAGCCATCCGGTACAGGCGAAGCTGCTGCGCCTGATCCAGAACAAGGAGATCAAGCCCCTCGGCAGCTCGGAGATCCAGTCCGTCGATATACGGATCGTCGCCGCAACGAATAAGGACATCAGTCAGGAAATAAAGAACGGAAGGTTCAGGGAAGACCTGTATTACCGGCTCAACGTGATCCCCATCCAGATTCCTCCGCTGCGGGATCGCAAGTCCGATATACCGATCCTCATGGAGTACTTTCTCAAGAAATACACCAGCATTCATTCAAAGATGATCAACAGGATAAGCGATGATGCAGCGACCCTGCTGCTGAAATACGGCTGGCCCGGCAACGTGCGCCAGCTCGAATCCGTTATGGAGCGGACCGTCCTCCTGACCGAGGGGAACACGATCACGAAGGACGATCTGCCCCTGGAGGTCAGGGTAACCCCCATAGCGATCAACAAGTACGAGTTCGAACTGCCGGAAACCGGCATCAGTTTCTATGAACTCGAGAAAGAGATACTGGCGCAGGCCATGAAGAAATCCGACGGTGTCATTGCCCGGGCCGCAGCCCTGCTCGGCATGAGTTACCGGACGCTCCAGTACAGGCTCGAGAAATTCGGGATCAACAAGAAGACCGAAGAAGTTTAGATTAACGTAGAAACCCACCGTCTTTGACGGTGGTTATGGAGAGTTGGCTTTGCCAGTTTTCTGTCATTCCCACCCCGTATCAAGTACGGGGTAAACTCCAGTGGGAATCCAGAATTTTATTACGAAAATGATGAAGAACTGGATTCCCGTTTCCACGGGAATGACATTTTGTGGATTTTCAGAAGCCACCACCTTTGGTGGTGGTCGTTTATGATGACCCTGTCTGCAGGGCAGGGGGACCGCGGTAAAGCTGTACCGGGCTTCGGGACCTGCAGATCGGAGGGTGGAGGCGAGTGAAAAACAAGGAGCTGTGGATATTCATATTCCTGGCAGGGCTGCTGGGGTTCAGCTGGCCCGTCCTTGCCATTGTCCGGGACGGGGTAGGTACATACCTGTTTGTCTTCTGGGCGCTGTTCATCGGGCTTGCGGCGGTCGCTGCCCGGGCGGGCGGGAGGCAGCGGTGAACATCCACTCCGTCTATTTTCTCGGTATCGCGCTGGCGTACCTGGTCCTCCTGTTCATCATCGCCTATTACGCGGAAAACAGGGAGCAGGCAGGCAGCAGTATCATCAATAACCCGTACGTCTACTCGTTTTCCCTCGCTGTCTACTGCAGTTCGTGGACGTTTTACGGCAGTGTCGGAAAGGCGGCGACATCCGGTCTTGCGTTTCTGACGATCTACATCGGACCGACCCTGATGGCTGTCCTGTGGCCCGTTGTTCTGAAAAAGGTTATCCGGATCAGCAGGGCGAACAATATTACCACGATATCGGATTTCATCGGATCCCGGTACGGGAAATCGCTCGTCGTTTCAGCCGTCGTCACCCTGATAGCGGTGGCCGGTGTCATCCCGTACCTCGGGCTGCAGATCAAGGCCGTGATGAGCACCTTTGCCATCATGACAGGCGAGTCCCGGAGCAGTTCGATCGTCGGGCTGATCCTGACCATCGTCGTCGGCGTATTCGCCATAATTTTCGGGGCGCGCCACCTCGATTCGTCCGAGCGGCACAGCGGCGTTGTTTTTGCCATTGCCTTTGAATCACTCGTAAAGCTGCTTGCCTTTGTCACGGTCGGCATCTTTGTGACCTATGGACTGTTCCACGGCTTCGGCGATATCTTTTCCAAGATCAGGCTGGCCGGGTTCGGTCACCTGCTCCTGCTCGGCAGCGGCTCGAAGACAGGGTATGGCGAATGGTTTGCCCTCAACTTTCTTTCGATGATGGCGATCATGTTCCTGCCGCGGCAGTTCCAGATGTCGGTCGTTGAGAACTATGACGAGTCCCACGTGACAACCGCACTGTGGCTTTTTCCCCTGTATCTTTTTCTGATCAACCTGTTCGTGCTTCCGATTGCTTTTGCGGGCATCCTCAAGGGTGTCACCGGTCACCGCGCCGATTATTTCGTCCTCACGCTGCCCCTCCAGTACGGCGGCCGGGTTCTGTCGCTGTTTGCCTTTATCGGCGGCTTCTCTGCTGCGGTCAGCATGATCATCGTCTCCTCCATTGCATTGAGCACCATGATCATGCACAGCTTCGTCATGCCGGGGATCGTCAGCCTCTCCGGCATGCCGCGGTATCACGCCTGGGTACTCAACATCAAGAGGCTCGTCATCCTGATGATCGTGTTACTGGGATATTTGTTTGCCGTGTACATCGGGGAGTTTTACAGTCTCGTGGACATCGGCCTGCGGTCGTTCGAGGCTGTGGCACTGTTCGCGCCCGCGTTCTTCCTCGGGCTGTACTGGCGCAGGGGCAATAAGGCCGGTGCTCTGGCGGGGCTTATCGCCGGTTTTCTGGTGTGGTTTTACACCCTGATGATGCCCGGCCTGGTGAAAGCCGGTGTCATGCAGCACAACAGTCTCGTACAGTGGATGATGAACTCGCGGGCCCTTGCCCCGAATGCGCTGTTCGGTGTGCAGGGACTCGGGAAATGGGGAGGTCCGCTCGTGTGGAGCATGCTGCTGAATGTGATGCTGTATGTCGGGGTGTCGGTGCTGACGAGGAGGTCGAAGGATGAGGAGATACAGTCCCTCGTCTTCGTCGAATCGTATGATAAAGTCAAAGAACTGATCGCGGGGAGTTCCTACACTGTCGGGGACATCGAGGGCCTGCTTGCGCAATACATCGGGAGCACGGAAGCGTATGACACGGTCCAGCAGTTTCTGATCAGGAAAGATACCACGCGCGACCGCCTCACTCCCCGGGAGCTGTTTGAGCTCCGCAGCGATGCCGAGATGACACTCGCCGGTGCGATCGGAACACCCATGGCATCCCTCGTTTTCGAAAACAAGCTCGAGTTAACGGAGCATGAGCGGGAAGATCTTTCCCGATCCATTCAGGGGATAACCCGGAACCTCAGGTCGTCCCGCCAGGAACTGACCGAGAGGAACCGCGAGCTGATGTACCTGAAGGAGTTCAGCGAAAACATCATCGAGAGTGCACCGGTCGGCATTATCACCGTCGACGGTCTGCTGCGCGTGAACTATTGGAACCGGGAGATGGAGCGAATGACCGGCGTCAGGCACGACGAGGCGATCAACAGGTCCATCCTCCTGCTCCTGCCGTGGATACCCAACCATGTGCTGATCGGAGACGAGGAGCATGAGCTGACCGTGCATGACCAGGCCGGCAGTACCTTCAAGCTCAAGGCAAGCCCGCTGAAAGGCTCGCTCGGCGGTTACGTCATTATCATCGAGGACATATCCGAGAAGAAGAAGATGGAGGAGCAGCTTCTCCAGACATCGAAGCTCGCCAACATCGGCAAGCTGACCGCCGGCATCGCCCACGAGATCGGCAATCCGCTGGCGTCGATATTCTCCCTCGTCCAGGAACTCATGGCGCTGAACTTCCGGTCGAAGCAGGACCTGACGTTTACCGTCGAATCCCTCAACACCATCAATAACCATGTCGAGAGGATTGCCAGAATCGTGCGAAGCCTCGGAGATTTCGCCCGGGTACATACGTCGGAGAAGACCGTAACCGACATATCCGAAATTCTCGACCGCACGCTCAGCCTCGTGAAGTATGACAAGCGGTTCAGGCATATAGAGTTCAACAGACAGGCGGACAGCATCCCCGGGATGCTTGTGAATCCGGATCAGATCCAGCAGGTATTTCTGAATCTCATTCTGAACGCCCTCGATGCAATGCCCGGCGGAGGCCGTCTCGATGTCCGCATGAAAGCGAACGACGGCTTTGTGGAGATCCAGTTCAGCGATACGGGTGCCGGGATCGATCCCGCTGTTATCGGCAGGATATTCGATCCCTTCTTTACCACCAAGCCCCAGAGCAGCGGCACGGGACTGGGACTGAATATATGCGCCACCATCATCAAGGAGTACAACGGGAACATTTCGGTGGAGAGCAGGAAGGGTGAAGGTACGACTTTTTTCATAAAGCTTCCCCTCCGGGAAAATATACGATAACCTATAACCATGGGTGACAGGCTACTGATCGTCGACGATGAACAGACGCTGCGGGAATCCCTCCAGAGGGTCTTGTCGAGGGAGGGCCACGAAGCGGATGCCGTCAGCAGTGCGGAATCCGCCCTGGAACTGCTCAACACCAATGTTTACCATGCAGTGATTACGGACATCATTCTGCCGGGCATCGACGGCATCGAACTCCTGCGGCAGATCAAGGAACGGCTGCCGGAACAGATCGTCATCATTATCACGGCCTATGCGTCCATCGATACCGCCATCAGGGCTATCCGCCTCGGGGCGTATGACTATATCGTGAAGCCCATTGTTCACGAGGAGATGAAACAAACGGTCAGGAATGCGGTCAGGCAGCACGCACTCCAGGCGGAAAACAGGATCCTGAAGAAACAGGTCGAAAAACAGTACACCTCAGCACCTATCGTTGCCGCGAGCGCCGCCATGCGGGACATCATGGCACACCTGAAAAAGGTTGCCGATACGAGGAGCAGCGTCCTGATACTCGGGGAAACCGGGACCGGGAAGGAACTCATTGCGCGCGTTCTCCATGCGGACAGCACACGATCCGGCAGCCCCTTCGTTCCCATCAACTGCAGTGCGATTCCGGAGAACCTCCTCGAATCGGAGCTGTTCGGGTATGTGAAGGGGGCCTTTACCGGCGCCGTTGCCTCGAAAATCGGCCTGCTCGCCCAGGCGGACAAAGGGACTGTATTCCTCGACGAGATAGGGGACCTCAGTCCCGGACTGCAGGCAAAGCTGCTCAGGGTGCTCGAGGACCGCGAAATACGTCCCGTGGGAAGCACGCAGAGCACCAAAATCGATATACGGTTCGTCTGTGCCACCAACCGGGACATCGAAAAGATGGTCAAGGAAGGCTCGTTCAGGCAGGATCTCTTTTTCAGGATCAATGTCATCACCATCAAGCTCCCGCCGCTCCGGCAGCGGCGGGAAGACATAGAACCTCTGTCGAGGCATATCGTCGAAACGTATGCACGGGAGCTGGGCAAACCCATCCGCGGTATCGATGAAAAGGCCATGGAGTACCTGCGGTCGTATCACTGGTACGGTAACGTCCGTGAACTCCAGAACGTTCTCGAACGGGCGATCCTCATCACCGAGGACGGTACCATCAGGCCCGATCACCTGCCGGACAATATCAGGACGGAGAGCACGCCGTCGGGCAGTGCTCTGGCGGACCGTCTTTCCATCGAAGACTACACCAAAGCGTTCATCCTCGAATACCAGGGCGGCTGCACGGAAACGCAGCTCGCGGACATGCTCGGTATAACGAGAAAGGCGCTGTGGGAAAAGAGGAAGCGGTGGGGAATACGGCGGTAAAGGACACGAACCTCGATGCGCTGAAGAGCCGCTATCCGGACAAGTTCGTTCCGGAGAGCCGGACGTTCAGCCAGATCCACCCCGGGAACAGGATCTTCATCGGCACCGGCTGCGGGGAACCCCAGTACCTCGTGGGTTCCATGATACGATACGTGCAGTCACATCCCAAAAGCTTTGTGGACGCAGAACTCCTCCAGGTCTGGACCCTTGGTGTTACCCCGTACCTCGATGAGAAATTCAGGGAAAACTTCCGACATAATTTTTTCTTCGTCGGTGCAAACACGCGGGAGACGATCAACAAGGGCATTGCGGATTACTCGCCTGTTTTCCTCTGGCAGGTACCGGAGCTGTTCCGGCGGAAGTTTATACCCATCGACATTGCGTTTATCCAGGTTTCCCAGCCCGACGAACACGGATATTTCAGCCTGGGCATCAGCGTCGATATCGTCAAAGCTGCCGTGGAGAACGCGGCACTGGTGATCGCGCAGGTCAATGGCGCCATGCCGAGGGTGCTGGGCGAAACCTTTATCCACGCAAAGGATATCAGCGTCATCATACCCCATGACGAACCGCTGCTCGAATTCGCGTTCGATGTGCCGGCTGCTATCGCAGACAGGATCGGCACCTACGTTGCCCAGATCGTCCAGGACGGCGATACGCTCCAGACAGGATATGGAAGCCTGCCCAATGCCATCCTGTCACGGCTTACGAACAAGCAGCACCTCGGCGTCCACACGGAACTCATGTCCGATGGTATCGTCGAGCTTATGAAAAAGGGGGTCATCGACAACAGCAGGAAGGAACTCAACCGGTGGAAAACGGTCGCAGCATTCTGCATGGGGAAGAAGGAAACGTACGAATTCCTGCACGATAACCCTGCGATCGAGTTCCGTCCCGTCAATTATACGAACAACCCCACGGTGATCGCACGCCAGAAGAACATGACGGCGATCAACAGCGCGCTGGAGATCGATCTGTCCGGCCAGGCGACCGCGGAATCCATCGGAACGTCCTTCTACAGCGGGATCGGCGGTCAGGCTGACTTTATGCGTGGTGCTCCGGTGTCCCCGGGCGGCAAGACCATCCTTGTGCTGCAGTCCACGGCGAAAAACGGTACGGTCTCACGGATCGTCCCGTTTCTGGGCGAAGGGGCAAAGGTCACCTGGATGGCCGGCGACCTGCACTATGTTGTTACGGAGTACGGCATCGCATACCTGCACGGCAAGAACCTCCGGGAGCGCGCCATGGATCTGATCTCCATAGCCCACCCGGACTTCAGGCAGGGACTTATCGAAGCAGCGAAAGCGCACAATCTCATCTACCGGGACCAGGTCTTTATCAGGGGCAAGGAGGGAGAATACCCCGAGGCGCTCGAGACCTACAGGACAACGAACAAGGAATTCGAAATCCTCCTGCGGCCGGTGAAGATCAGCGACGAGCCCCTGCTCAAGGACTTCTTCTACTCGCTTTCGGACGATTCCATGTACCGCCGTTTCATCTCGACCAGGATGGACATGCCCCACAACCGCCTCCAGCAATTTGTGGCGATCGACTATACGAAAGAGATGATCATCCTGGCGCTCGCAGGTCAGGAGGGGACCGAGATGATCCTCGGTATGGCGCAGTACCTGATCGATACTGCTGCGAACACGGCAGAGGTCGCCTTCGTTGTCCGGGACGAATACCAGAACCGCGGCATCGGCACAGAACTGCTTTCCTTCATTACCTATATCGCCAAGAAGAACGGACTGCACGGCTTCACGGCAGCCCTGCTCATGAACAACAAGCACATGCTCCATCTGTTCGAAAAGGCAGGGTTCAATATCGAGAAGAAATCCGGCGGCGGCATGTACGAGCTCAAGATGTCCTTCAGGGACGAGCGTTGATCCAAAACCCGGGGTTCAGCGGGGGGATTTGCTGCAGGATAACTATTGCAATTTCAGGATCGTTCGAATATACTTTTTGTAACAGGGAGGTATATATGGGTGAAGAAAAAAGACGCGCGCAGCGTTTGGATACCAAACTTGAAGTGAAGTACGGGGACATCACCAGCTTTATATCGGATTATGCCATGAACATCAGCAGGGGCGGCATGTTCATATCCACCAAAAATCCATTAAAAACCGGAACAAGCATATCGGTTGAATTCGTTATTCCGGACATCAAGGTGCCGATCAAGGTCAAAGGCAGGATCCTGTGGATCAACGATCCCCAGCAGATCAAGGGTACCAACCTCATCCCGGGCATGGGTGTCCAGTTCCAGAGCCTGACCGATGATGAGCAAAAGAAGCTGAACAACTTTATCGATAAAATTTCCCTCCGGCAGACTGTGTAAAGGGGGAACCGGTATGGAAGAATTCAACATCAATAAGCGGAAGTCGCCGAGGGTTATGGTCAGGGTCGTCATTGTGTCTTCGGATGATGCCACCATAAAGCTGCTGCTCGATTATCCCGACAGCGAAGCCTATCTCTACGACTATTCGACCAACCTGAGCGAAGGGGGGATCTTTTTGAAGACCACGGAAACCATGCCTGTCGGGAAGCGGCTCTCGCTGAAGTTCACGATTCCGGACAGCGTCAACCTTCTCGAGGCGACCGGTATCGTAAAGTGGATTACCACGGAGGGGGAGGCAATAGAAAATAATATCGCACCCGGCGTGGGTATAGAATTCCTGCATATTCAGGATGATACGAAGCTGCACATAAAAAACTTTATCAACGATATACAATGAACGACCTGACCCGGGAAGATATCGAAAAAGGCATCAAAAATAAAGTATCTTTCGAAGGTGCGAATCTGAAGGGGATTGACCTGAAATCCCTGGATCTTTCTTCGGGTATGTTCCGGAACGCAAACTTCCGGTATGCGGATCTGACCAACACCAACCTTTCCAATGCAGATCTCTCGGGTGCTTCTCTCCGTCACGCAGTGCTTGTCAACACCAACCTCAGCGGTGCTGATCTGACCAATGCCGACCTGACCCATGCAGATATCCGGGGTGCGGTGATGGTGGGAACCCGTATCGACCATGCACAGGTGCGCGGGGCGAAGGGCGTTTCAGAAAAGGTATTCTTTACCCAGGAACTGCTCGATGAATTGAACGAGAGCGGCAAACTCCAGCTCGAGGGTGAAACCATCACCATTCTGACCAAAGCAAAGCCAAGGTTCAGCCTCCAGCAGGCGGTGCGGTTCACGGCAATGGACAGCGGCGAGGACACCGAGAAACTCGTCGGGAAGGTGAAAACGCTCGACGATCTGAAGGACTTGAAGGCTGAAATATTTCCGGATTCCGTTGTCGTCAAGGACGCCGTGTACCGGGTTGAGACGGGTTTTATCGGGTTACCCATCAAGGAAGAACAGGCGAGCAGGGAAAAAGGCGAGTCCCGGGCGAAAAAAGACGAAGAACTTCTGGCGGAATTTTTCCTGAAAAACGTTAAATGAGGATCGCTGTCATAGCGGACGTTCACGGGAACCTCGAGGCCCTCGATGTCGTCATGGCCGACCTCAAAGCATCGAAACCCGACCGGGTCATATGCCTGGGAGACATTGTGGGATACGGTGCAAACCCGCAGGAATGCTGCACGATAGTCCGGGAAATCGCACAGGATACGGTCATGGGCAACCATGACGCTGCAGCTGCGGATGTTATCGGCACCGCAGACTTCAATGATGAAGCACGGCAGGGCATCGACTGGACCAGGGAACATCTTTCCGCTTCGTCGCGTGCCTGGCTCCGCGCCGCACCCTCGACCGTGGAGTCCGAAGGTGCACTGTTCAGCCACGGCTCACCGGTCGATCCCGAAATGTTCGGGTATGTCGTATCGATGCACGAGGTTGAAAAAATCTTTTATGTTCTCGGCAGCAACTATACTATTTTTTTTGTCGGGCACGCGCACCGCAGGTTCGTCGTCTCGCAGAACATCCATGGCAGCGAAGCACCTGTGATCGACCCTGCAGACGTCGTGCACCTGGAAAGCGGCCGCAGGTATATCGTCAGTGTCGGGAGCATCGGGCAGCCGCGCGATATGGACACCACAACCTCGTACGGAATACTTGACACGGATAAAGGTATATATAGTGTTAAGAGGCTGAAGTATGCTATAACAGCAGCGCGCGACAAGATTCTTGCAGCAGGACTTCCGAAATGGCTTGCTTATAGACTAATGATAGGAGTTTAACGATGATAATTGTAATGAAACCGGACGCAGCAAAAAAAGACGTTGAGCACGTCATCAAAACCATACGGGACATGAAACTCCGCCCCCATATATCGAGGGGAAAGGAGCGCACGATCATCGGAGCGATCGGTGATGAGCGTAACCTTGCCAACATACCGCTGACGACCTTTGCGGGTGTTGAGAAGGTCCTGCCTATCCTGAGCCCGTACAAAGTCGTGAGCCGGGAATTCAAAAAAGAGAACACCCTCATTCGGATCAACGGTGAGACGATCGGCGGCAAACGTGTGGTCATCATGGCTGGTCCGTGTTCAATCGAGGGCAGGGACATGCTGCTGTCGATAGGAAAGAAGGTCAAATCAGCCGGTGCATCGATCCTGCGGGGCGGAGCGTTCAAGCCACGCACATCGCCCTACTCATTCCAGGGTATGGGGAAAGAGGGGCTTGAGCTGCTCAAAGAGGCGAAGCATCTCCTGCACATGCCGGTGGTGACCGAGATCATGGACACACGGGACATCGATCTTATCGCCGATTATACCGACCTGTTCCAGGTGGGGGCGAGGAATATGCAGAATTTCTCGCTGCTCAAGGAACTGGGTTCCACGAACAAGCCTATCCTCCTGAAGCGGGGGCTTTCTGCAACGATCAAGGAACTGCTCATGTCAGCCGAGTACATTGCAAGCAAGGGAAATGAAAAAATCATCCTCTGTGAGCGCGGCATCAGGACCTTTGAGACGGAAACCCGCAATACGCTCGATCTCAATGCAATACCGGTCATCAAGAAACTGACCCACCTTCCGGTTATCGTCGACCCGAGCCACGGCACCGGCAGGAGGGACATCGTTGCGACCATGTCCATGGCAGCTATCGCAGCTGGGGCCGACGGCATCATCGTCGAGGTCCATGAGCATCCGGACAAGGCACTCAGCGACGGTGAGCAGTCACTGACACCGGACGAATTCAAGCAGATGGTCAAAGCCATCGGCCGGATAGCACACGCGATCGGAAGGACCATATAGACGCCCCGGACGTCGAAGCATTCCCTCGATTTCGGAACAGGTGAAGGACAACGGAACGGGTAACTATGAATCGCGTTTTGCTGTCAGGCAATGAAGCCATAGCGCGGGGCAGTTTCGAAGCGGGGTGCAGGTTTGCAACGGGATACCCCGGAACTCCGTCGACCGAGATACTCGAGAACATCGCCGGTTACGACGGCATCTCTGCAAACTGGGCAGTGAACGAAAAGGTCGCACTCGAAACAGCGTCCGGCGCAAGTATCGCTGGTGCACGATCAATCGTGACCATGAAGCACGTGGGGTTGAACGTCGCGTCCGATGCGCTCATGACGCTCGCGTATACCGGGACCGGGTCAGGTCTCGTCGTCGTATCTGCCGATGATCCCGGCATCCACAGTTCCCAGAACGAGCAGGACAACCGCTGGTACGCTCTCATGGCAAAGATACCCATGCTGGAACCAGCCGACAGCGAAGAAGCACGCGTGTTCACCAGGATGGCGTTCAGCATCAGCGAACAGTTCGATCTGCCGGTCATGCTGAGGATAACGACACGGATTGCACACGCCAAGACCATCGTTCATCCCGCAGACCCCGAGGAATCGAAAAAAACGTTTTTCCCCGCTCCGGACATAGAGAAGTACGTCATGGTGCCTGCGAACGCCCGTCAGGCGCGGGTCGCTCTCGAGGAGAAACTGAACAGGCTTGCTGTATTTTCCGCGCACTGCTCCCTGAACAGGATCGACGAGGGATCCACAGATTACGGTATCATAACCTCCGGTATCTCTTACCAGTACGTGAAGGAGACCGCACCTGAGGCAACGGTACTGAAGCTCGCGCTCACCAATCCTCTTCCCCTGGATCTGATACGAGCGTTTATTGCACGGTTCAAAAAGGTGCTGATCGTCGAGGAACTGGATCCCTATCTGGAAATGCAGCTGCGGCACCTGTCCCCGGCGATTCACGGCAAAGACGTTGTCCCGTCATTCTCCGAGCTCAATCCCGAAAAGGTCAGGCATGCGATCCGGTCGTTTACCGGCGGCATGCCCGTCCCTGAGAAGTCATCAGCCCCTGCTGTACCCGGCATTATCCGCAGGCCGCCCATCCTGTGTCCGGGCTGTCCCCACCGGGGGCTCTTCTATCAATTGAGCAAGCAGCGGACGTTCATCGCGGGGGACATCGGATGCTACACCCTCGCGTATGATGAGCCCCTCAAGGCCGTGCACACGTGTCTCGACATGGGGGCCGGGATAGGGCAGGCCATGGGCATCGAGCGCGTCATGCCCCGGGGCAGCAAAAAACCGGTTGCCGTGATCGGGGATTCCACGTTTCTCCATTCCGGCATGACAGAACTCTTAAATGTCGTGTACAATAAGAGCAACATCATCGTCGTCATCCTTGACAACCGTACGACAGCTATGACCGGAGCGCAGGCAAATCCGCTCTCCGGGACAGATATTTACGGCAACCCGTCGCCGGAAATCTCCCTTGAGAAGCTGGTGACTGCACTGGGTGTCGGGTGGGTGAGGACAGTCAATCCGTACGAAACCAAGCCGCTCGAGAAAACCATTAAAGAGGCAGCAGCGTTTGATGGTCCGGCGGTCATTATAACGAAGGCACCGTGCGTCCTGCTGCCGGAATTCAAAAAGAGCAGGCCGAAGCCCATGACCGTCAAGAAGGATCTGTGT
>JAJYLM010000194.1 GCA_021787655.1 bacterium | reverse complement strand
ATGGCTTTTTCCTTGATGATGTTCGCGTACGTAGTGACGTTTGTGGTCACCGGTGCGAGGTCGATCAGGGAAGCAACATACGGTTCACCGCCGGCGGCCTCGAGTGACCCGTTGTTTTTCAGGTACTCGGTTATGGTCAGCACGTCGACCGGTACGCTCTTCTTGTTGAGCTCGAGGAGCGCATTGTAGATCAACCGGTGTGCGGGCGTGTAAAAATCATCCGTCCGGAGAATGTCCATGACCTTGTAGATGGCATCCTGATCGAACAGTATATTCCCCAGCACCGCCCTCTCGGCATCAAGGTTCTGGGGCAATACACTCTCGATAAAGGATGTCTCTGCCCTGGCCATGGTATCAGGAAACTCTGCCGACGACCTTTACCTTTAAATTTGCCACCATCTCCGGGTGGAGCTTGATGACGATATTGTAGAGTCCGATGCTGTGTATCGGGGTGTCGAGCTCTATCTTCCTCTTGTCGACCTTCAGGCCTGTCTTTTCGAGTTCCTCGGATATGTCCTGGGCAGTTACTGCACCAAAAAGCTTTTCCTGATCCCCCATGGGCTTCTCCAGCACCAGTTCCGTATTTTCTATCCGCTGCTTGATGTCAGCGGTGCTCTTCAGCAGCTTTTTCTTGATATGATCGACCATCATCTTCTGATGATTGATCGCCTTGACGCTGCCGGTGTCCGCAACCATGGCAAGCTGTTTTGGTATCAGGTAGTTCATTGCATACCCGTCCTTCACGTTGATAACATCTCCGACCTTACCGAGCGTCGGAACATCGTTTTTCAGTATAACCTTCATCTGGTGTCTCCTCTTTTATAATTCGAGTTTTTCGTTGACCGTGGTAAACGGCAAAAGGGCAAGTACCCGTGCACGCTTTATGGCGACCGTCAACGCACGCTGGTGACGGGCGCATGTCCCGGTCAGCCGTCGCGGCAGTATCTTTCCCCGTTCCGAAATAAAACTCATGAGCATATCAGGGTTCTTGTAATCGATCGATATCTGCTTGTCATTACAGAACCTGCACACCCGCTTCTTGACAACGATAGCCTTCCTTCGTGGATTTGGCCTTCTCTCTTCCATGGTTCCTCCTCTTCAGTATTCCTTTTTGTTTAATAGTCTATGGTTCCCTTGTCCTCTGCTGCGGCGTCCGGGTGAATGGTGATGGGAAATACGCTGTTTGCCACGATTTCGACCCGGGAACGGGTTTTCTCTTCACCCCCGACCTTCGTGGTATATTTCACCTGGCGCAGCCTGCCATCGATGAGGACCTGGTCTGCTTTTTTTGTGTTCTTTTCGATAAACTCTGCAACCTTGCCGAACGCGACCACATCGAAAAAACTGGCCTCCGGTTCCTGCCGGTCCCTCGCAAAGTGGTTCACGGCGAGTTTAAGATTGGCAACAGCAATCCCGTCCGCTGTGTACTTGAGTGCCGGATTTTCAGTCAGCCTTCCGGCGATCAAGACCTTGTTGAGTTCCGGCATAGAACAGACTGCTACGATATATCAGGCCGAATCGTCAGGTATCTCAGAACGCCGTCGGTGATTTTGAGGGTTCTTTCTGCTTCGCTTATCGTATTGTTTTCGCCCTTGATGATGTTCAGGATATAGGTGCCCCGCAACTTCTTTTTAACGGGGTATGCCAGCTTTCTATCGCCTAAATTCTTCTGCTCGAGAAGCTCGCCATTACGTTTGATAATGTTGTCGATCTTCTCTATCACCGCCTTCATGTTCTCCTCTGACAGTGAACTGTCGACGATGTACATCAACTCATACGTTCGTATCATACTTTCCTCCCTTTGGGTTTTATAAGCCCTTCTTTCCGAAGAGCAGAGATAAGGTATTATTAAAAAATTAAAGTTTGAGAAAGTCAAGCTTCTTGATACACCGGCCTGCCGGTACACCGGGCAGGATGCACCGGAGGGCGAAGTCCTGCCGCAAAAAAAAGGGCGGACACGCAGGTGCCCGCCCTTGCATTCAGGAGAAGACTTCCGCCGGATTATTCGACTTCTACGTTGACCTGTTTCGGCTTTGCAGCCTCGGTCTTGGGAATGGTGACTTCCAGCACACCCTCCCTGAACTTTGCTTTTACCTTGTCTTTATCGACAGAGGTCGGCAGCGTAAAAGAACGGGTGAATGAACCGTACGCCCTTTCCATGCGGTAATAATTTTCTTCGTTCGTTTCTTTCTCGAATTTTCGCTCACCCTTCAGGGTCAGCATGTTGTCCTTGACTTCAATGGAAAAATCCTTTTTCTCCAGGCCTGGCAATTCAGCTTTCAGCACAACAGCATCCTTGGTTTCGTAAATGTCTACGGCCGGATTCCATGATCCTGCTGACAGCTCAACATCCGGGAATCTTACCCTGCCCACGTTCTCGTCGAACAACCGGTTGATCCTGTCCTGAATGGTTGTCAATTCCTTGAACGGATCCCATTTCGCGATCGGCATAATCTCTTTCCACCTCCTTTGTATAGTTGTTACCAGTTATTTCTTTTCTTCGAATTCAGCATCTATAACATCTTCCTTCGGAGCGGACGCTTCCCCCTGACCCGCCTGTTCCTGGGCACCTTCGCCGGTACCCTTGCCTGACGCAGACGCCTTCTTATACATCTCTTCTGCCAGGTGGTGGGATTCTTTGGTCAGCTGGTCTATCGAGGCCTTCATCTTC
>JAJYLM010000193.1 GCA_021787655.1 bacterium | reverse complement strand
CAATGTCTGGGTGGCGAATAGAGCTGGTAACACGATAAGCGAGCTTACCTATTCCTCTGGTTATGCCGCTTCAAACACCTATTCAGGCTTCAATAATCCTATGGGCATAGCTATCGACGCATCCGGCAATGTCTGGGTCACAAATTATAGTTCTACCGGTACATTGACAGAGTTGGCCGGCGTGACAACCGGTCCGCAGTTCTTCCCGTGCTCGTACTTTACCGACACGTCCTGCCCGCAGTTCCAGGGCGGAGGCAATTGGTAGCAAGAAATTGCTGAATCGATGACGTCAAATGCAGAGGGCGGGTTTTTAACCCGCCCTCTTTGGGTCACCCATCCTTAGCGTAGGATATTTTCCGTTTCGTGAGCTGGGGTCTTAGCGTACGATTTTTTCCGAATTCTGTAACGGCCCTTATACGGTCAGCGTTGTAGCTTCAACAATATTATGTTTTCTCGGGTATCTTCAACGATCTTCTCCAGTTTTGCAGCAACAGGGTCTCTAATCCAATCTGCTCCGCACTGGGAACATACCGTGGCAGGGACGTCCCTTACTACTACGATGCCAGAACCCATGTCTGCTGTAAAGGTAGTTTTACCTCTTTTTTTGTGCCCCCGCAGATTGGGCATACGCCTGTTGTTCCTTTTCTGGTCATATTTGCCTCCTTTTCTTGTTTAGTTCATCAAGTGAAAGTTCGATATCGAAAGATCCGAGTTCCTGCTTCAAGAGCTTCTGAGAATTTATCCTCAGAAGTTCTCGGATGCCTCTTTCAATGATAGCCTTCTTCGTTTTCAGATGGGTAATTTTGCGTGCTTCCTTTAAAAGATTCTCATCTATTTCAACGGTTGTCTTTGCCATAGCACTCTCCTTATATGTAATTTAATACATAATTTATTTAGAACGGTACTTAAACTAGCTCCGTACAGGATAGCACGTAGAGTTGTACTTGAATAAAGGAAAATAATCATTGTATGGTTTCAGTATTGCATTTCTCGGTCATTGTTGTTACTATTAATATGCAATAAACGAGGCGATGAAGAAAGAGCCTCACGTATGTTCGCGCCTGCGAGTTGGTGAGCGGGCGGGCGGACAAGGCAAGGTTGAGGTTGCACAGGAACGTTGAAAGGTATTTTTATTAGCGGGGCGTAGCTCAGCCTGGTCCAGAGCGCTTGCCTTGGGAGCAAGAGGTCGGCCGTTCAAATCGGCTCGCCCCGATGTTTAAAGAGGAACAATCCGGAGTGGCCACTGTTCCGGAAATCAGTCATGTGCCTGTAGCTCAGGTGGATAGAGCAACAGCCTTCTAAGCTGTGGGTCGCGCGTTCGAATCGCGCCAGGCACACCATTTGATCCGTCTCCACTTACAGGTGAGAAATGCCGTCGTCCTTGTTATTATCAGAATCCTTTATTTGCTTTTGCAGCCATTCTTTCACGATGTCCTTTGCGCCAAACCCGAAGGCAATGGCAAGTCCCAGAACCACGCCGCCGAAGATGATGGAGAATGCTGCGACGATGACATTCTTTCCGATCTCGAGGAGGTCCAGAGAGATGAAGACGAAGAAGATGACAACCGCAAGTTTCGTCAGTCGTCCGATCGCTTTTGCATGGGGAAGGTGTGAACCGACCGCGGCGAGGACCATCACGCGATCCAGAAAATCGCTCAGCAGGTAGCCGGAGATGAATATAATGATGGCGGCGATCAGTTTGGGAAGGTAGAGGAAAAAGCCTGTGATCAGGTGGTCGATCGGTGCAAGCTTCAGTGCACTGAGACCAAGCATGAGAAAAACAAAGACGATAAACCAGTACACGAAGCTCTCCGCAATGGAGCTGAACGAGTTATCGCTGAAAATAACGGCCAGTCCTGTTTTTTCGCCGAGTTCATTGAATTTCAAAAGTCTGAAAAAAAACCGGGCTATCCGTTTGAACAGCCAGGCAAGCACGAAGCCGATGATGATCACGAGCATCATGGTGAGGATGTTCGGTATGTAGCTTACGAGGGTGTGATACCATTCGACGAACGGCTGTATGATGATTGTGTTGATAAACTCCATAGATTACCTCCTTCTTTTTTCTGTCTTCCCGGAGCGCGGTGAATTCTTCACGGCCGGACAGATGCTCTTCCCGATTACTCTTTCCACAGCTGCTCCAGATAAGGTTTCTGCTGCACAAAGCTCCTGACGATAGCACCCACGGACTCTTCAGCCTGCGGTGCCGACGAATAGAGTGTCCTGTACACGAACGATGCGACCTTCCCCAGGTACAGCGGCACCATCGTTTTCAGGAGCGATGTCCTTTCGATCTTTTTTTTATGAAACGCATAGGCGAATTCGTAGACAACCGTTGCCCAGAGATCGTCAGGAAATTCCTTTTTGTGGACCAAATCCATAATACTCTTATATACCTCTTTTGATACAACCTTGCCCAGCAGTGTGTCAATCTCCGGCAGTTCTTCGTCGAAGTGCCGCTGCATACGTTCAACGTCGACGGTGATCGGTTCGGGCACTGCCTCGTAGACAAAGCCATAGAGCGGTACCGGGGCAATATCGTTCGCTTCCAGCCAGGACGGGTGGTAGGTTTCCATGAGCGAGAATGTCGTTCCGACGACCTGCATGAACATGTTGGTCAGATCGAGCGCGGGATCTTTTGCCGTGTGTATCTTGGTGCCCAGGTACGACTG
>JAJYLM010000192.1 GCA_021787655.1 bacterium | reverse complement strand
GATATCGACGAACTGCTGTGCAAACTTCCTGCACTCCCTGCGGATATCCAGCTTGGACAATGTGTGTTTTTTTTGCCCGAGTGCTTTATCGACATTGTGCTCTATCGGCAGGCCGTGGCAGTCCCAGCCGGGTACGTACTCGGCCTTGAAGCCCTGCATTGCCTTTGCCTTGATGATGACATCCTTGAGGATCTTGTTCAGGGCATGTCCGATATGGATATGCCCGTTTGCATACGGCGGACCGTCGTGCAGCATGAATGACTTTCCGGTGCTGTTGTGCGCGATAATCTTTTCATAGATGCGGTTTTCTTCCCAGAACTTCAGTATGTCCGGCTCTTTTTTTGGCAGGTCTGCCTTCATGGGAAAATCTGTTTTCGGCAAATTCAACGTATTTTTGTAATCCATAATAACTACCTTACCCCTTTACTCCATGAGAAAACCCCGCCATCGATGGCGGGGAATTCATCAAATAATCTTATCGTCCTTCAGGCAGGGATACAGGTGCATGACCCTTGCCTGCTCACGGAGTTTACTGGTAAAATAAACACCCTGTCAAGTAGATAGACCTCTGCAATCAGAACTATTTGGCTGCTGATGTGCCCTTGCTGAACAGGGGGGATGAGATCAGGAAATCCGCCGTGGCCCTGTTGCACGCCATGGGAATATTGTACAGAACAGCGAGACGCAGCAGCGCCTTCACATCGACGTCGTGCGGCTGCGGGGTCAGCGGATCCCAGAGAAAAATGAGCACGTCGATGTGACCCTCGGCAATCATGGCACCGGTCTGGGCATCACCGCCGTGCGGTCCGCTCAACAACAGGTTCACCTGAAGGCTGGTGTGACGCCGAATTTCCTCTCCTGTGGATTTCGTTGCGTAGACGGTGAATTCCCTGAGTGTTCCTTCGTTGTATTTTACCCATTCGACAAGGTCCAGTTTTTTAGAATCATGCGCAACAAGCGCTATTACCCGTTTGTTCATACCGGTGATCTCCTTTCTTTCCTTTCTCTTCCTGTGCCATCAAACTGCAGGCCGGATTGTGCCCGCTGCCTCACTTTCCTATACAGAACTCTGAAAAGATCGTATCAAGGATGTCCTGGGATGTTACCTCCCCGGTCAGGTCCTTCAGCCCGGCAAGTGCACTGTCCACTTCCTCCGCAACAATCTCGGGAAATGCCTGCTGCTCGATCAGGTTGATCGCTGCATGGAGCGAGATCTGAATGTGTTCCAGCGCCTGTTTGTGCCGGTGCCTGCTGATGACCGGTGCGTTCTCGGGCGACGGTGCGCGGAGCGGTCCGGCAAGAGACCGTAACAGTGCTCCGATCCCATCACGGCTGACCGCGGAGACCGGAAATACCTGGTAGTCCCCGAATATCTTCTTTGCCTGTTCCACCCGTTCAGCAGGTGCTATGTCTGTTTTGTTGAGCGCGATCACGGCATTGTTCCTGTGATCCTGTGCAAGGGAGAGCTCTTCGTCGTATGAAGAACCGGCCGCCGGGTCGACGACGATAATGACGATGTCAGATTTCCCGATCTGGGTTCGTGTCATGTCGATGCCGATCCTCTCGACCGGTTCTTCACTGTGCCGTATGCCTGCCGTGTCGATAAATACCAGCTTAATCCCTTCAAAGTGAACCGACTCCTCGATATAGTCCCTCGTGGTCCCGGGATGCGGGGTCACGATTGCCCGCGTTTCACCGATGATGGCATTGAACAGGCTTGATTTTCCGACGTTGGGTCTTCCAACTATAACGCTGCTGATGCCTTCCCGCACCATCTTTGCATGTTCAAAACTCCCGAGCACATGGCTCACCTCGTCGTGCGCAGCCTGGAGAATAAACTTCAGATCGAACAACTGCACCTGGGAAACATCCTCCTCGGGAAAATCGATCATGACCTCTATTCCTGTTTTTGCCTGTATCAGCTTTTTCTGAATGGACGTGATGAATTCGGACAAAACACCGGTCATCTGGCCGATGGCCTGTTTTCGGGCAAAATCCGTGTCTGCCTTGATCAGATCGAGAACAGCCTCTGCCTGAAGCAGATCCATCTTGCCGTTCAAAAACGCCCGCCGGGTAAACTCCCCCCGTTCCGCAAGCCGGACCCCTGCCTTTAAGACCCGCTGCAAGACGGTATTCACGACGTTGGATCCGCCATGCGTGTAAATCTCGAGCATGTCTTCCCCTGTGTATGTTTTCCCGGACTTCAGGTATGCAGCCATGACCTGATCGATACACTCGGATCCATCGACAATGGACCCGTAATACAGCCGGTGACTCTGGTATCTTTTCACCGGTTGTGCGGGAGAAAAGATCTCATGCATCACGCTGACTGTCTTTTTTCCGCTGACCCTGACGATGCCAAGCGCACCCTCGCCGTTCGGGGTACTGATGGCTGCAATCGTGTCGTCTGATAGTATGGCATTTTTTTTCATGAACGTACTGTTTAAAATCCTTCTTCTGACTTTCCCCTGTACCGTTATGCTGTGCATATTCTTCTTGATGTGTCAATTGTAAGGCATGTGTAAGTCAGGGCTTTTTTCGTAAAATGAACACCATAAATCCATTGTATAAAATATATAATTAAAAGCTTGACAAGCAACTATTATTGCATAATATGAGGTCATGAAAAAAGCTAATTTGTTTTTATATTTCAATATCTTATATAAAAACAACACGTTGTGGTTATTTTTT
>JAJYLM010000191.1 GCA_021787655.1 bacterium | reverse complement strand
ATCCATTGAAAGAACGCATACACAAGTCCGGCGAGCAGCGGCACGGACAGCACGAACAGCGGCTCGAGCAGGCTTTGGTTTACGGGCTCAATATACAGTGCTGCAGTGTTGAACGGGAAGAGAAAGTGGACAGTATAGATGACGAACAGCTCCGGTATGAACATCAGGAGCCAATTTTTGTTGTAGACCGTCTGGATCGTACTGGTGCCGAAATAACTCGTCGAATAGCTGTAGAGGTTCACGGCGTACAGGACCATGATGATGACCGGTACTGCAAGATACGCAGCGTATACCTTGATGTTCCGTTCACGCTCGATGATGAACAGGTATGCTGCGAGCACACCCGGCAACGGCAGTGCCGATGCCTTCGAGAACAGTGCTGCAAGAAACCAGAAGGATGAGAACACAAGGTATTTCCCGGCAGATCCGCTGCGTTGTGCACCGGCGGCGACCCCGGGTCCACCACCCATTTTTTCTGCAGTGCTGTGACGGTAGAAATCGACAAAGGAGAGAAAGGAGAGAAGGTAAAAGGCCATCGCCAAAAGGTCCTTCCTGCTCGCAACCCATGAAACGACGCCGGATGCAAGGGGATGGACAGTAAAGATCAAGGCAGACAGCAGGGCGAGTTGTTCGTCGCCGAACAGTTTCAGGAAGAGCAGGAAAACCAGAACAACATTGATGATTTCAATCAGCAGATTGTCCGCATGATAGACAAACGGGTTCAGCCCTCCGATTGCATAATCGATCATATAGCTGAGGTCCCGGACCGGGTAATATTCAGTGAACTGGTCCGTATACACGGTGCCGGGATTGAATACGTGCAGGATGCCTGCGGGAGAAAGCCGCATGATCCTCGGATTATTGACGACCATCATCTCGTCATCCCAATTGACGAAACGGTCGCGCAGACAAACGCCGTGCACCGCGATAACCGTCAGAACAAGCAGGATGACGAGCCGCCACCGGGCCCTGACAGGCTGGAGCGCTTGGGATGTTCTCGGTTCAGCGTACGTCTGCATACGGTTTCCTATACTATAGCCCGGTGCAGAAGGAAAGACAGAGTGCTGATTGCCTAATCCTTGATGTCGAGCGTAGAAATGATCTTCGCCTGACTGCCTGCCAGCACGGACTTGTCCGGCACGTCCTTGACGACGACAGTCCCGCTGTGCACGACGGCGTACCTGCCGATCTTGACTCCCGGGATGACCATGCAGCCGCTCAGAACAAAGCTATAATCCCCGATGGTCATCGGCATATGGCGGTCCGGAAGGAACTGCTTGAGCGGGTGGTCCACGTGGCTGCCCTTAAAGTGCGTGAACAGCATGGTCCTGAACCCGATGGTAACATAGTTGCCTATGGTCATCCGGTCATACAGGTCGAGCAGTGCATCGTCGTTGATATACGTACAGTCGCCTATGCTGAGTCCCGGAAACGATGCCTTGTGGTAGTTTTTGAACTGGACCTTCCCGATAAATACATTCTTCCCGACCTTTGCACCGAGCATCCTGAGATACAACACCCTGAGCTGCGGCAGGGGCAGCCAGTTGAAAAAAAATACCGCGACTGAATAAAAGGCGTATTTGAACAATCCCCTGAACCCGACCTGTCTGATTGCAGAAACCAATAATGATTCTTTATCCGATTCATGCATAATGGACTGCTTATAGTGCCAACCTCAGCTCTTGTCAAACAGCACATTGCGAAAACCCGTCAGGTATACTATAGAAATTTCTATGAATACCATAGCAGAAAACCTCCGTGTCCTTCGGGAAGCGGTGTCCGAAGCTTGTC
Source organism: bacterium (assembly GCA_021787655.1). Lineage (GTDB taxonomy): Bacteria > JAMCPX01 > JAMCPX01 > JAMCPX01 > JAMCPX01 > JAJYLM01. The sequence continues at coordinate 1,003 of JAJYLM010000191.1, read as the reverse complement.
TCCGGGCAGGGAGGAATGAACAGGACATCCGGATCATCGCCGTATCGAAAACCATGAGCACCGCGAAAATTCAGGATGCAGCCAATGCAGGGCTGACTACCTTCGGTGAAAACTACGTGCAGGAAGCGCTGGAGAAAATTCATTCCCTTCCCCCGGACCTCCACTGGCACTTCATCGGAAATATCCAGAAGAACAAGGTCAAACACATCGTCCGTTCGTTCGAACTCATCCACTCTGTCGGAAGCAGGGAGACCGCTGCCGAGATTGACCGGCGTGCTGCGCAGGCTGATTATATCCAGCCGGTTCTGTTCGAAATCAATATCGCCGGCGAAACGACGAAGTCCGGCTTCAGTCCTGAGGGATTTTCGGAAGTACTCGAATTCCTCGCTGCACTGAAGAATATCAGGCCGGCCGGGCTCATGACCATGCCCCCGCCCACGGACAACGAGACCGAACTGTCCGGATATTTTGCCAGTCTGCGAAAACTGCGGGACAGTATCGATGCGAAGCGTGTTCTGGGCAGCGGCTTCAGGGAGCTGTCCATGGGAACATCATCGGACTATAAAATTGCTATAAAAGAAGGCGCAACTATGATAAGAGTAGGAACATTACTATTCGGTCCAAGGGGGTAATCATGGAGACAACGATAAGCTTTATCGGCGCCGGAAAAATGGCAGAGGCCATCATAGCTGGTGTGCTCTCTTCCAAAAAACTCACCGGCAAACAGATCATCATCAGCGACAAATATGATAAGCGGCGCATCGAGGTCGAAGAGACCTACAACGTCAGGACAGTGACCGGCAATGCGGCCTGCGTAACTGAAGGAAACATAACCGTTCTTGCCGTCAAGCCGCAGGACATGGCAGAGGTGCTGGAACAGTGCAAACAGGCCCTGCAGCAAAAACTCGTCGTTTCCATAGCAGCGGGTATCGAGATCGCGTTCATCGAAGGCATTATCGGCAAGCAAACGCGCATCGTCCGGGTAATGCCCAATATCGCTGCG
>JAJYLM010000048.1 GCA_021787655.1 bacterium | reverse complement strand
GGTGCTGCGGCACGACCCCGGACCATATCAGGCACATCGCCCAAACCGGGTTCAGGCTGCACCACAGTCTATCCTTCGAACAGAAGCATGACCTGTCTCTCAAGCTCGCGAGCAGAACGGAGTTCATGGAGCTGGTCGCGGGCAGGGACACGCTGCTCATCGGAGAGCGGATCAATCCCACCGGCAAGAAGCTGTACTCCGGGGAGCTCAAGACCGGGAAGACGAAATACATACGGGAGCAGGCCATGCTCCAGCAAAAGGCAGGTGCACACGTGCTCGACGTCAATGTCGGTACCCCGGGCATCGATGAACCGTCCATGATGGGAAAGGCGATCTTTGCCGTCAACGGAGCGTCCACACTGCCGGTATCCATCGATTCGTCGAACATTCAGGCCATCGAAGCCGGGCTCAAGGCCATCGACGGTAAACCGCTGGTCAACTCGGTCACCGGCGAGGCAAAGCGGCTCGTTCCCACCCTCAAGCTCATCAAAAAATACGGTGCGTCGGCCATTATTCTGCCGGTGGACGAAAAGGGCCTGCCGAAAACAGCGGCTGAACGGGTCGCCATCGCACAGAGGGTCATCGAGACCGCCGGGCAGATGGGCATAGGACGGAACAACTTTGTCGTCGATGCACTGACCCTGACGATCAGCGCGGAGCCGCACGGCGGCGCAGAGACCCTGAAGACGATTCGCGAGGTCACCGGACAGCTCGGGGTTCCCTGCGTTATCGGGCTGAGCAACATTTCATTCGGGTTGCCGGCACGCAACCTTGTCAACAGCCATTTTCTTTCCATGGCAATGTCCCAGGGTGCGGGCATGGCCATCGTCAATGTGCTCGACGAGGACATGCGGAAGGCGTTTCTCGCCTCATCGCTGCTGCTCGGGAGGGACGAGAATGCACGGCGGTTCCTGGATGCGTTCTCGGATCAGGAACAGGTTCCGGTACAGGTTCGGCCGGCGGGTGCGGACACGGACATCTTCGGCCGTCTCAAGAACGCGGTGATCAAGGGAGACGAGGAAGGCATCGTTCCGATGGTCGAAGAGGCGCTTGCAGCCGGACATGATCCCCTCGGCATCAGTAACAACGGACTGGTCCCGGGTATGGATGTCGTGGGACAGCTGTTCAAGTCGGGAAGAATGTTCCTGCCGCAGGTCATGCTCTCTGCAGAGACCATGAAGCGGGCGTTCGCCAGGATCAAGCAGGAGATGAAGAAACAGCAGAAGGGCACGAAGAAGATCCTCATGGCGACCGTGGAAGGCGATATTCACGACATCGGGAAGAACATCCTTATCACCCTGCTCGAGAACAACGGGTTCGACGTGCTCGATCTCGGCAAGAACGTCACGACGGATGACATCGTCCGGCAGGCGCAGCAGCACAAGGTCGACCTGATAGGACTGAGCGCGCTGATGACGACCACCATGACGGAGATGGACAAAGTCGTCCAGGCCGTCAGGGCTCAGGGCCTGAACATTCCGGTCGCCGTGGGAGGTGCGGTGGTGACGGGCGAGTACGCGAAAGAAATCGGCGCCGACCTTTATGCCCGGGACGCCATGACTGCGGTCGAACAGATCAAAAACTTTTTCGGAGAACACTGATGCCTTCAAAAAAGATTTTACTGATTGACAACGACATCGAGTACCAGGCCCTTATCACCGGCGCGCTCGAGCCCGAGAATTACCGGATCAACACGGCACTCGACGGCGAGAGCGGTTACCAGCTTGCGAAAAAGGACAGGCCGGACCTCGTGATCATCGCCATCGAACTGCAGGATGCAAACGGATATCTTATCTCGAAGAAATTCAGGGAGGACGACGGCATGAAATCCATTCCGATCATCCTCATTTCCCGGGACGCAAAGCCCCGGGACTTCGAACAGCACCGGAAACTGAAGATCCGGGCCGACGAGTACCTGCTCAAGCCGTTCAGCGAAGAGGTCATCCTCTCGAAGGTCCAAAACCTCATCGGGTTCCACATCACGGAAAAGGAGTTCGAGCTGATGCAGGAACATCTCAATTCCATGATCCAGGAGAAGATCGTGCTCGATGACAGGATCAGCGTGCTGGAGAAGGAAAACGAGGAGATAAAATCGAAGCTGGGCGGTGTCCAGGATGTCCAGCGTGCGCTCAAGGAGAGCAGGGACAAAGAGGCTGGTCTGATGAAACAGCTGAGCGAAAACAAGGAGCACACCAAAGTAATCGACAAGTGGCTGACCGAGGCGACCGAGGCAAAGGACCGGCTTCAGAAAGACAATGATACGCTGTCCAAGGAGACCGCGGCAGCAAAGGCCGAGCTCGACAAGGTCCGCAAGCAGGCCGGGGATCTCAAAACGACACTGACAGCCCTCCAGGCGAAGATCAAGAACAGCGGCGCTTCCATGGAAAAGCTCAAGAGTCTGCTCAGCCAGGCACTGGCGCTCATTCCCAAGGAATAGAAAGCAGGCGGACCGGGAAAGCGCAGCGTGCCCAAGCGTCATCATGAAAGATTCAAAACTGAACATTAAAAACGGGAAACAAAAAAACTCAATGCAGGGGCAAACGATCAAAACGCAGGGTTCGAAATTGAAAATAGGCGTGCTCGTTTCCGGCAACGGGAGCAACCTTCAGGCGATCATCGACCGCATCAACGACGGCATGCTGCCGGCAACTGTGGAGGTCGTCGTTTCGGACAATGCCAATGCCTACGCGCTCGAGCGCGCACAGCACAACGACATACCGGTACATATTCTCGAGTACCGGGCATACGCCCGGCGGGAACAGGCTGAGGACGCGCTCATCGGGACCCTGAACGGATACGGTGTGGAACTGGTCGTTCTTGCAGGCTACATGAAGCTCATGACCCCGCGGTTCATCAATGCATTTCCCCTGCGGATCATGAATATACATCCTGCACTGCTCCCTTCATTTCCCGGTATCCACGTCATACAGAAAGCCATCGATTACGGGGTGAAGTTCACGGGCTGCACAGTACACTTTATCGACGAAGGCACGGACACAGGCCCGATCATCATCCAGGCGGTGGTGCCGGTCATGGACGATGACACCGAGGAAACGCTGGCACACAGGATCCACGAACAAGAGCACATCATTTACCCGCTGGCAATACAGTACTTTGCCGAGCACCGGCTTTCCGTTCACGGCAGGCGGGTTCTGATCCAGGGCCGGACAGACCAGAACCGCGAGCCTCTGGTCAACCCTCTCAACCCGCAGGAACAGTGACAATGACAGGGCATTTTTTTGATGTTGCTGTAATCGCAGAGGGTATGAACGGCCTGATCGCGGCGTATGAGCTTTCCAAAACCGACGTGTCTGTCGTCCTCATCGACCGGTACAAGCCCTCGCTTTCGATGGACGGTTATGTGTTCAACCCGTACCCGCAGCACCTGTTTTCGGACGCAGAACTTCCCGATCTGTTCAGGCAGCTGCACGGTGTGTTCGAGACATACGCTCATCCCGCATTCCAGGTGATCCTCCCGGACCGGCGGATCGACATCTCTGCAGACGGCAAGAAGACCATGTCCGAAATCGCCCGGCGGTTCAAGGGGCAGTCATCCGGTTTTGCTGCCTACCTGTCAGGGGAGCAGGCACTCGTCGACCTGCTCCGCAGAAGGAGACAGGAGGCACAGGCCGTTGCAGGCGCCTTCACGAAATCCGCAGCCCGTATCAGGACCAACGTCCAGGTTCTGCGGGAACGGCAGCGGATGCACCGGAACCTGGCCGGTTTGATGGATGATCCCCTCCCGTCAATCGTTTTCCGTGCAATCATCCGTTTTCTGTTTCCCTGGAACAACGGCAGCACGCCGCCGAACGATATGCGGTTTGCACCGGCCGTACTGCGGAAGAGATTTTATCCCATGGGCGGCAGGGACAGCCTGAAGAATGCCATCCTCCAGGAACTCGTCCGGCGCAACGTCAACGTTCTTCAGGATACCGAGATCAGCCGTATCGAGGAGCGTAAATACTTCACCGTATCGATCGATCACGAACAGACCGTCCGGGCCCGGACGCTGGTTGCAGAACCGCTGTCTGAACGCACGTTTTCCCTGCTCCCCTTCGACGTGTACCGCAACGTACGGAAAAAATTTTACATGGACAATATTTTTGCGGGTGTCAACCGCTCGTGCCTGCCGGAGCTCTTCAACCGCGTCAACAGCGCCGTCATCGTTGCGGATTACGACCGGCCGCTGACCAACGACAACCTCATTTTCCTGGATGCCAATCCCATCAGTGACATCAAGCGGGCGAAAGACGAGATGGCCGCGCTGACGATAACGACCTTGATCCACGAGAACAGCATATCCCGCATATCAGCCATCCGGAATGCCGTCCTCTCGCACGTCAGGAGGTTCATGCCGTTTTTCGACGATTTCGTCGAGAACATCTATTTTACCGATCCCTCTGTTCTCTGGGACAACTCGGGTGTTCCCGTGAATAAAAGAGGTATTCTGTTGCTCAATGATGAGTTTATCAATCAGTATACTTTGGATTCAAAATATGCGTATATAAGCAGGCAGGTAAAAAAACTCATTTCGAATCTCTAAGGAGGCGTATATGTCGGGAAAGGAATTGACCAGGACGATAGAGATCAAGGGCACGCCGGACAAATGTTATAAGAAGATCTGCGATTTTGAGAGTTACCCCGAGTGGCAATCCGCGATCAAATACGCCAAGGTCCTCAAAAAGGACACCACTGGCAAACCGAAGTCCGTCGAGTTCAAATTATCGGTCATGGGCAGGGAAATACGCTACGTCCTGAGCTATAAATACGATGAAAAGAAGCACGCGTTGAGCTGGGGGTATGTCGAGGGCGACGTTCGGGACGTGAAGGGAAGTTATACCTTCGAAAAGGCCGGTAAGGACATGACCCTTGCGACGTTTACCGCGTACGTGGACCCCGGTTTCTGGGTACCCGGTCCCATCATTAATACGCTGAACAACGTCGCCATGAAAAAGTCCATGGAAGAGCTCAAGGATGCCGTCGAGAGTCAAAAATAACTCCCGCCGCATCACCCTTGCCGTAACAACAGTCGAAAAAAAAGCTGATGCGCTCCGCATCGCCGATCTCCTCATCAGCGAACGGCTTGCTGCGTGTGTCAATATCGTGCCCGGTATCACGTCGCTGTACCGGTGGAAGGGGCGCACGGTCAAAGCCCGCGAATACCTGCTCATCATCAAGACGCGCACAGATCTCGTGCAGCGTTTGGGAAAAAGGATCAGGGAGGTCAGCCCCTACGATCTGCCCGAATTCATCGTTGTCGATCGGATACAGGGTGACCGCGAGTATCTGGATTGGATCTCTGCGAGTACACAACCGTAAAAGGAGGCGGCCATGAAACGCTGCGTTGAGCATAATACCGTGCACGGCGCCCCGCTGCCTCCGGAAAGAGCGTCCCTGAACTTCTTCAGGGGATGGTGAAGAGAGGACCGTTGGATACTGTACTTGACAGCATCGCAGCCTGGGTATCAGGGCTTACGTACGACGATATTCCCGGGCGGATAAGGGAACATGCGCGGCTGCAGATCCTCAATATGGTCGCCGCTGTCCTGTCAGGCAGGTACTATGGTTCGCAGAGCACCATGATACCCGGGAACATTTCCGGCGGGGATGCGACCATCCTTGCAACCGGCAGAAAAACCAGCGCCGAGTATGCTGCATTCGTCAATGCACTGTATTCCATGAGCTTCGATTTCGACGATTACCTTTTCATGGGACACACCGGGCATTCCGCAGTCCTCGTCCCGTTGTCCATGACAGAAGAGGCAGGACTGGCAGTGCAGGATCTTATCGTGGCGCAGGTCGCAACCAATGAAGTCGAAGGACGGCTCGGTGCTTCCGTACTGCTCGGACATCATAACGGGCAGATGTGGTCGTACATCCACGCAGCAGGTGCAGCCGTGGCAGCATCAAAGCTGATGGGATTGACCGCAGAGCAGACGGCCTCGGCCGTCGCCCTGGCCCTGTATCAGCCGAACTACCCGCTTGCACCGGGTTTTATGAAGAGCGATTCAAAGCTCCTGACCGCATCCATACCCATGATGTCCGGTATGCTGTGTGCCCGGCTCGCCCGGACCGGCATGAACGGCAACACGGACATCCTCGGAGCAAGGAACGGGTTTCTGCAGAGATTTGCCTATCTCCCGCTGCCGCACATGCTCTCCGGGTTCGGACACTGGTGGGTAACGGACACCATTGCCTTTAAACCTTACCCGGGGTGTGCGTACATCGATACTGCCATCGACAGCGTGCAGAGCATCCTTGCGGAATACCTGCAGAAGACCGGCAGGCGGCTTGCACCGCAGGACATTGAGCGAGTGGACGTGTCCGCAAACATATTGTCCATGGGTATGAACGCACTGTCCGAGACGTACGATGACGGGAGGCTGCATCCGGTCAATATAAACTTTTCCATTCCAAAGAGCATCGCGCTCACCCTGCTCCACGGGTCGCTGCAGGCAGGGCACCTGTCCGGGGATATGCTTGCACGGCACGGGCATGATATACTGGCACTGTCGAAAAAAGTGAGTCTCAGCCATGACTGGTACTACACCTTGAAGATGCAGTCTTCTTTTTATAGTTTCCTGGGCGGCCGGTTTGTACTCGGTGATGCCGGTGTTTTCCGGCTGATCGGTGCATTCCGCAAGATCAGGAAAGACTTGCCGCCAGCATCCCTTGGCATAAGCGGACTCCTCAAGGCGTGGCGCGCCCTGCCTGCTGCAGACAGGAAGGCAGTCAAAGAGGGCATGATGAGGAAGCACGATCACGTTATGATGGATACGTTTATTTTTTCATTCGGTGCACGGGTCTGCATCGCAACGACCGGCGGACAAGTCTATGAAGCTGAATCGATCGTTCCGAAGGGCGCTTCTCCGCATGACCGCAAGGAGGTCGTTCTTGACAAGCTCTCCCGCGCGCCGGGAATCGGTACCAAAGCAGGGGATCTGTACGGCCTGCTCGGGGATCAAATGCCGGTCCGGGAATTCGTGAAGCATATTCAGGCCGCATAAGCACAAGGAGGTCATCTATGGGAGCATTAGCGAAGCAGGACATTGTCAGACTGTTCCATGATCATGTTTCATCGGGCAGGGCGGATATGTTTGTTTCCAATGATATGGATTTTGTTTTCGGGAGACGGCAGGGCATCTACATGTGGGACATCGACGGCAAAAAGCGGCTTATCAACTGTCACAGCAACGGCGGTGTTTTCAACCTCGGCCACCGCAATCCGGACATCATCGATACCCTTGCAGACGCTCTGAAGGACATGGATATCGGAAACTCCCATCTCATGAGCAGGCAGCGGGCCCTGCTCGCAAAAAGGCTCGCAGACCTTATGCCCGGTGACATAACCTACACGGTCTTCGGTGTGAGCGGCGGAGAATCCATCGATCTTGCGATCAAGATAGCCCGTGCCTCCACGGGCAGGCCGAAGATCATCTCAGCGAGAGGAGGTTATCACGGGCATACCGGTTTTGCGCTCGCGGCCGGTGATGAAAAGTACCGCAAACCTTTCGGCCCCATGGCCCCCGGTTTTGTGCAGGTCCCGTTCGACAGCATCAATGCACTCGACCGGGCTATGGACCGAGAGACAGCGGGCGTGATCTTTGAAACCGTACCCGCAACCTTCGGCATCTCGGTTCCCGATGCAGATTATTTCAGGAAGGTGCGCGATCTGTGCAACAGTCACGGTGCCGTGATGATCATCGACGAGGTACAGACCGGGTTGGGCAGGACAGGCAGGCTGTGGGGCATCGAGCACTTCGGTGTCGTGCCGGACATCATCGTCCTCGGCAAGGGGCTGAGCGGGGGAATCTATCCGATAACAGCCACCTGCTTCAGGGAAAGGTTCGAGTCCGTGTTCAAAGAAGACCCGTTTATCCATGTTTCGACATTCGGCGGGGCAGAGGCCGGGTGTTCTGTCGCTCTCAAGGTGCTCGACATATCATCCCGGCAAACGTTTCTCGACCATGTCAACACGATCGCGGGGATGTTCAAAAACGGCTTTGAGCAATTCAAACAGCAGTATCCGAAGCTCATCGTTGCATTCAGGCAGCTCGGACTGATGATGGGGGTTAAGATGGCAAACGAGTTGTGCGGCCCGGTCATGACCAAGGCATGCTATGACAACGGCATCCTGAGCATCTACGCCAACAACGATACGTCCGTGAGCCAGCTCATGCCGCCGTTGATCATCACCGAGGCGGAAACACAGGAAGTGCTGGAACGGCTCGGTGCTGCGCTGGGCCAGGTCAACACGCTGCTCGGACTCTGAGAAAGGAGGCACGTATGGCCCTTGCCATTGACCGTGAGCTTCTGCAAAAGTTCGAAGAAGGGCTTGACACGCTGCACCCGGGGAATTCCGCGATCCCGGCAGCGATACTCGGATACGGGGAGATCAGCACGGTGTTCCAGCTCCGGTATGCAGGACAGGAAGGCATCGCGTACAAACGCATGCCGATCTTCGACACACAGGAGCAGGTTGAACGTTACCTGGCGATTTACCGGGACTATAACCAGATACTCAAAAGCGCGGGTCTGACCATTCCGGATCACGACGCCGTCAGCATCAGGACACAGAACAAAGGAGCTGTTGTCTATGCTGCTCAGCAAAGGCTTGTGCCGGAATCCATCGGGAACAAGGTCATCCACATCGTATCCGGCGACGGTACCCAACGGCTGGTCCGTGCTGTCCTGCATCACCTGAAGAAGGTCTGGGACTTCAATGCGGATCACCGTGATACCAGGATCGGTATTGACGGGCAGATATCGAACTGGGCACTCCAGCAGTTCGATCCGGCGAACCCGCAGGTCGGTGAGCATCCGGCGTTGTACTATATCGACACCAGCACACCTATGATCCGAAAAAACGGCACCGAGATGCTGGAGGCGGACCTTTTTTTGAAGAGCGCTCCGTCATTCCTGCGGTGGATGGTGAGATGGTTTTTCCTCCAGGACGTGCTTGACCGGTACTATGATTTCAGGTTGGTGGTGATCGACCTTATTGCGAACTTCCATAAGGAAGGGAAGGCGGACCTGATCCCCGGGCTTATTACGCTCGCGAACGATTTTTTCGAACAAGACGCCCGGGAACATGGTATCAAGCCTTTAGAGCTCAAAGAAGTGGAATCGTATTACAAACAGGATGCGTTTATATGGCGTCTGTTTCTGGCGCTGCGGAAATTCGACCGTTTTCTGAAGACACGTATTTTCAGGGGAAGGTATGCATTCATACTCCCCGGTACGATACACCGGTAGGAGTGAACGAATGACCCCTGCGGTGTGCACGGCGGCAGCCGGTACTGCAGGAACAGAGGTCATCGCACGTCCCTGTTGCATTTTTCGATGTATCTCCCGTATAAGAAGAGTTGTCCAGCTATGAGCACTAAGAAACCCGACATAGAAACCATTATCCGTCGGCTGAAGGCCGTGTATAAGCAGTGGAACGTGCCCATCGTGACCCTGATCAGCAACAGGAGCCACGATCCGTTCCGGATACTTATCGCGACGATCCTCAGCCAGAGGACCAAGGACGAGGTGACTGCACAGGCGTCGGAACGGCTGTTCAGGCTCGCATCCGCGCCTGCAGGCATGGCTGCACTGACCGAGGATCAGATACGAAAGGCAATCTACCCGGTCGGGTTTTACCGGGTCAAGGCAGGCAGAATCAGGATCGTGGCAGAGGCGATCGCAGCCAGGTACCGGGGCGTTGTACCTGACACCATCGACGAACTGATACAGCTTCCCGGGGTGGGGAGAAAGACAGCGAACCTCGTCGTCGGCCTCGGGTATGGAAAACCGGCCATCTGCGTGGACACCCATGTCCACAGGATCTCCAACAGGTTCGGCTATATAAAAACGAAAACGCCGCTCGAAACGGAGATGGTCCTCCGGAAAATCCTGCCGCGTCGCCACTGGATTATTTATAACGATCTCCTGGTCGCACTCGGCCAGGCGGTGTGCCATCCTGTGTCGCCGCGATGCTCCGTATGCCCTGTGACATCCGCCTGTCTGAAATCCGGTGTCACGAGGAGCAGATGACTTGCATTTTACAGATGACCGCTGCTATGCAGGAATGAGGAGGTTATATCGATGAATTCCGTATATCTTCTGCTTGCCGGGCTGGGTGTCTTTGCGCTCGGCTACCGTTATTACTCGGCGTTTATCGCGGCAAAGGTGCTCACCCTCGATGAGACACGAACGACGCCCGCGTACACGAAGAACGATGGCAAGGATTTTGTGCCGACAAACAGGTTTGTTCTGTTCGGTCATCACTTCGCGGCTATCGCCGGTGCCGGTCCCCTGATCGGGCCTGTTCTCGCAGCGCAGTTCGGCTTTCTGCCCGGTGCGGTCTGGATCATCTTCGGGGCAGTCTTTGCCGGTGCTGTCCATGACATCGTTATCCTGTTTGCCTCGGTCCGCAGCAACGGCGAAGCGCTCCATACCATCGCGCGCCGATACATGGGGAGGCTGAGCGGCATAACGACCGCGCTGGCGACATTATTCATCATCATAACCGCCCTCGCAGGACTGGCCATCGCTGTCGTGAATTCGATGAACGAAAGCTCGTGGGGGACGTTCACCATAGGGTTTACGATACCGGTCGCACTGCTCGTGGGCTGGTACATGAAAACCCTGCGTCCGGACAAGATCGCAGAGGCGAGCGTCATCGGGGTCGTGCTCGTGCTTGCAGGCGTGATCGGCGGACGTGTGGTCCAGCAGTCCTCTGTTTCATCGTGGTTTATGTTCTCGCGGCACCAGCTTTCGGTCATGCTCGCAGTGTACGGATTCACGGCCTCGGTCCTGCCTGTCTGGCTGCTGCTCGCGCCGCGCGACTATCTCAGCACCTACATGAAGCTGGGCACGATTTCGCTGCTCGCCCTCGGTATATTCATTGCACATCCGGACCTGCAGATGCCTGCCCTGACACACTTCATTCACGGCGGGGGGCCGGTCATTCCGGGCAAGGTGTGGCCCTATGTCTTTATCACCATTGCGTGCGGCGCCATATCGGGCTTCCATGCGCTCATCAGTTCGGGTACCACGCCCAAGATGCTCAAGAGCGAGAAGGACATACGGTTCATCGGGTACGGTGCCATGGTTACGGAAGGCTTTGTAGCGCTGATGGCGCTGATCGCTGCGAGCGTGCTCCCCCCTGGTGATTATTTTGCCATCAATACCGCGCCGGCACTGTTTGCGAAGCTGGGCATGAGTACCGTCCACATGAACGAGCTCTCACGGTTGGTCGGCGAGAACATCGTCGGCAGGCCGGGAGGCGCTGTGTCCCTTGCCGTGGGCATGGCGTACATTTTCGGAAACATCCCCGGACTGAAGACCCTGATGTCCTACTGGTATCACTTCGCCATCATGTTCGAGGCGCTGTTCATTCTCACGACCATCGATGCAGGCACCCGGGTCGGCAGGTATATCCTGCAGGAATCTGCCGGCAGCATCATACCGAAGGTGAAGGATATCTCCTGGTGGCCCGGTGTGGTCATCACGAGTGCTGCCATCTCGCTCTCCTGGGGATACCTCCTGTACTACGGCAGCATCGGCACGATCTGGCCCATGTTCGGCGTCGCCAATCAACTGCTCGCGGTCATTGCGCTGACGATCGGCACCACGTTTCTGCTCAACCGTGCGCCGAAGAAGGCGTACGCCCTGATCACGTTCGTGCCGTTCGTCTTCATGTTCATTGTGACGTTTACCGCAGGCATCGAAAACATCGTCAATATCTACAGCAGGCAGCATACGACAACGGCCCAGGTCAACACCGTTCTGACCGCTTCCATGCTCGTTCTGGTGCTCCTCATAGCACTTGACGGCATACGGACCTGGATCAATACCTTCACCGGCAGGGGCAGACCCGTGCCCGAAGACGTGCAGGACGACACCCTGCCACCGGACGTCCGGCGATCCATCGACAACCTGGAATAACACCCGCAGGGTCCGTTTCCGGTCAGCGCACCCGATCTGCACGTGTACGCAGTTTGTTGACAAATAAATCAAATAGGCTTACACGGCTATAGTATGAGCAACCATTCCAAGAACAAGAAAAAGATCGATAAGATGCAGGAAGAGATCATAAAAGCGGCGATCAAGGTGTACGCTGTCAAAGGCATGCACGGGATACGGATTGCCGATATCGCCAAGCAGGCAAACGTTTCCTACGGGCTGGTGTACCACTATTTCAAAAACAAGGAAGATGTCCTCAATGCAATCTTTACGAAGAGCATCAGCATCTTTCTGCGGGCCATTGAAAATGCCGCGGTACAGGAAAAGAGCCTCGAACAGAAGCTCGGGTCCATAACGACATTTTTATTCAATGCATGCAAGGAATTTCCCGAGTTCATGTACGTCATCATGTTCGAGGTCATCTGGACGCCGAAGTTCCTCGAAACAAGGAATTTCATGAGTTTTACCAGGGCGTTTACGACCTTCGAGAAGATTCTGATCGAGTACAAACAGAAGGGCGAACTGAGGAAGGATATCGATACCACGGTCAGTACGTACATGTTTTTCGGCGGGCTTGAAATGATCCTGACGGGTATCGTGATCAAGGCCATACCGGTCGAAAAGCCCGACATGTTTCAGAAGCTTTCTCACAGTTTTATTCATCAGTACATCCAGGGGCTGGCTGAAAATAAACCAGCGTAAACCCCGTTCCCCGGCCACAGGGCATTCGGGGAACGGCGTCAACAAATGTTGACCGGTGTCAGCCGCCGGACGATCCGAAGGTGGAACAAAAGGAGGCAGTATGGAATTTAGCCTGTCGAAAGAGGATCTGGATTTTAAGGAGAGTGTGTACAGGTTCGGAGTGCGTGACCTTGCACCGCTTTCCCTGCAGCTCGGGTACGACGACCGTGAGGAATTCATCGTGGAAAACTGGAAGAAGATGGGAGCGTTCGGGCTGCTGGGACTGCCGTATCCCGAGGAGTACGGAGGTGCTGGTGCACGGGTGCTCACGACAACCCTTGCAGGCGAGGCGCTCGGATACGCGGGGGTGGACGCCGGACTCCTGTTATCCTGGGGCGCCCACATGATCCTGTGCGGAGTTCCCATATGGCAGCTCGGCACCGATGAACAGAAGAAGAAGTACCTCCCGAAGCTTGCGAGCGGCGAATGGATCGGAGGACTCGGACTAACCGAGCCGAACGCAGGGTCGGATGCCGGAGGTATACAAACCGCAGCCGTCAAAAAGGGCGACCGGTATATCCTCAACGGATCCAAGATGTTCATTACCAACGGACCGGTGGGCAATGTGTTTGTCGTCGCGGCTGTGACCGACCGGTCGAAGAAGGCCTTCGGGATCAGCGCCTTTATCGTTGAAAAGGGCATGAAGGGCTTTTCCGTCGGCAAAAAGCTCTCGAAGCTCGGGGTCAGGACCTCGCCCACATCAGAGCTGATATTCGAAGACTGCGAGGTGCCGGAAGAAAATATACTGGGAGAGGCGGACTACGGTTTTGCCAATGTCATCAAGCTGACCCTCGAATGGGAGCGGAGCTGCCTCGTGGCCCCGGCAATCGGCGGGCTGGAACTGGGGCTCAAGAAGGCTGTCGAATATGCACGGCAGAGACACCAGTTTGGCAAGCCGATCATCAAATTCCAGGCTATACGGCATAAGATTGCCGACCTCAAGATGAATCTCGAAGCGGTGCGGCAGATCGTGTACAAGGTTGCGTGGATGAAAGACCGGGACATACCTGCGATGATGGATGCATCGGTCGCAAAGCTGTTCGTCTCCGAAATCATGGAACGTACCGCGTCGGAGGTGCTCCAGATCTTCGGCGGCTACGGGTTCATCAAGGAATACCTGGTTGAGCGCGGCTACCGCGATTCGCGGCTCTCCTCAATCGGCGGCGGGACATCGGAGATACAGCGGGGC
>JAJYLM010000047.1 GCA_021787655.1 bacterium | reverse complement strand
GGGTAGTTTGCAATACTCAGTTTACTCTATTACTCTCAATGAATGACGGCGCTGGATTTGCCCGGCAAATCCAGCACGTTTCTTCAGCAAGCTTCTTATGATGTTGTTCAATCAGGAAGAAAACGATACTCTTTGCGTCAAATGCGGGAAGTGCAGGTCTGTCTGCCCGGTGTTTGACGAGGTCAGGGAAGAGGGTGCGTCGCCACGGGGGAAGACGGCACTGGTCCAGGCACTGTCCGGGCATATGCTGGCACCTTCCCGCAGGACAAAGAAATTCCTGTCCGAGTGCCTGCTCTGTACCGCATGTACCGAAGTATGTCCGAACGGTGTCCATACCGATCTGCTGATCCTCGCAGCACGCGAACAGCTTTCCGCCTGCGCCGGACAGAGGTTTACGGAAACCGTTCTGACAAAGGTTGTTTTTGCAAATACGGCGGCGAGCTTTAAACTGGGATCGGCCGTCGAGGCAGTTGCCGGGGAAAAATTGGATTCCGGGTCAGGCGTGTTTTACCGCCTTCCGGCAGATTACATCGTCCCTGAAATCCGCGGTAAAAAATTTTCGGAATCGAAGAAGAACACCTATGCACGGAGAACGGCAACGGGCTTTTTTCTCGGCTGTCTCATTGATTTTATCAACCATGAAACCGCAGAGGATGCCATAGCGCTGCTGCTTGCATCCGGGAAAACCCCCTTTATACCTGCACAGCAGGCTTGCTGCGGTCTTCCCGCGCTGAGCATGGGCGATACGAAGACGGCAGCACGGCAGGCGCGGGCTGTCATCTCGCTCTTTGAAACGGCGGATACGGTCGTTACCGCGTGCGGTTCATGCGGTTCAATGCTGAAGCATTACTATGCCCTGCTGTTTGATAGTCCCGGGGACCGGGAGAAGGTCCGCACGTTCGCCGAAAAGGTCAAAGACATCACGGAGGTCATTGATCCGGACGTTATCCGGCCGGACATTGCCGGGCAGGCTGCAGACGGGACCAGATCGGTTACCTACCATGACCCGTGTCATCTGAAGAGAGGGATGGGCGTATCCCGGGGGCCGAGACAGCTTTTGGAACAGGCGGGATACGATCTCCGGGAAATGGAAAATCCGGACCGATGCTGCGGACTGGGCGGTGCATTCCATATCAAACACCGCGCACTGTCGCTTGCCATCACCAGGAAAAAGACGGATGACATACGATCTACCGGCGCTGCGACAGTGGCCACGGGCTGTCCCGGGTGCATGGCAAACATTGCATCCATGGTCATCAGGGAGCACAGCCGCGTCAACGTCGTTCATACGGTCAATCTCCTCGCTGCGGGACTGAAAAAACAGGTCAGGGGATAAAACCATTTCCGGCCCCGGGTTAGTTGACTAACCCACGGATTTTTGATAAAGAATTACAAAAACGCGAGGAGGGTTATGAAGAACTATAAAAGAATACTGTTCGGCTTCTGTGGCGGACTGATCATGCTTTTTATATCAGTGTACGGAATGACAGATTCGAATAAAGATGCCCTTGTCTACATTGTAAAGCAGGGAGATACTCTCTGGAACATATCGCTGCGTTTCAATGCCAATCCGTTCATCTGGCCAAAACTGTGGGAACAGAACAAGTATATAACCAACCCGCACCTTATTTACCCCGGGGAGCCCATCGCTTTGCTGCCGACCTCTGTTCTCCCGGTGTCCTCTGTAACTGCCGCACAGTCCCTGTCGTCTGCCGTTGCACAGGAAATGCCCGGACAGCTCCCGTCAAAGATGACGGAGATCCAGGCAGCAATAACGACACCGACCACCGGGCCGCAGGAGCAGGCACAGGAACAACCGCAGGAGGAGATGGAGCAGCCGATCGCCCAGGAGGAGGCCCCTTCTATAACAACTGCAGTACCCTACGGTGCCCAGTATGCAAGTGTGCCTGCGAATACCTATATCTACCCGTCCGTAGAATCTGCAGGCTTCGTTTCGAAGCATGACCTCGCGGCAGCGGGAGAGATCGTTGCAGCTGCGAACCCTGGAAGAAGCATATTCGGCGCTCCGGATGTCGTCTTTATTAACCTGGGGAGCAACTCGGGGGTCAAAGAAGGGGATGAGTTCAATATTTATAAAAAGGACGCCAAGATCTATGATCCCGAATCCGACGACTTTCTCGGATATAAGATCAAAATTCTCGGACGGTTGAAGATCACCAAGGTGGAGCAGTCCGTATCGACAGCCACCATTACGCAGTCATTCGAAGAGATCAAGGTACATGACAAGCTTGTTCCGTATGAACCTGGAACGACAACGATCGACCTTGCGCTCGCACAAAACCCCGTCCAGGGCTACGTCATCTGCGGTAAACATGACCTGACCATCTACGGCGAAAACGACGTTGTGTATATAGACCGGGGAAGCGACGAAGGCATTCAGCCGGGCAATACGTTTGTCATCTACAAGGACAGGGAACCCGTGGAGGATCCTTCCACCCACGAAACACTGCACCTGCCGAAAGAAATCCTCGGCAAGCTCACGGTGATCAAGGTTCAGGGAAAGACATCAACCGCTGTTATCACGAAGAGCGTGCGGGAAATCAAAATAGGCGACAGAATACTGGCAGACACTGCTTCCGGAATAATATGACAGCCAAGGGTTCGAACGGCAGCGTGGCAGATGTCCCGTACAGGATAGAAAAACCATGGGGCTACGAGCTGGTGTGGGCGGATACACCGCTCTATATCGGCAAAGTCCTGTTTCTCAAGGCAGGGACGCGCTCAAGCCTTCAGATGCACAGAAAGAAAGACGAAACCATGTTTCTGGACCGCGGGAGGGCTGTTCTGGAGTTTCCGGACAACAATGAGAAGAGGAACGTCGAGCTGAAAGAAGGTGACAGCATCAGGATTCTGCCGGGCACAAAACACAGGATACACGCTGTGACGGACTCGTCTATCTATGAAGTATCGACCCCGCATATGGACGATGTCGTGCGATTTGAGGATGATTACGGAAGATCCGGATGAGCATCTACGGTATCCTTATTGCAGGAGGGCAGGGGAAACGACTGTGGCCGTTGTCCCGACTGCTGCGGCCGAAGCCCGTGCTTGCCGTTCAGAAAAATCAGTCCCTGATACAGCAGACACTCACGCGCCTGAAAACGGTCGTTGATCCCGGGAACATTTTCATTGTCACGAACGAGGAAGTCTTCGCCCCTGTCTATGAGTCCGTCCAGGAAGTGCCGCTCGGGAATTTTCTTGCCGAGCCCCTGGGCAGGAATACTGCAGCCGCCATCGGGCTTGCCTGCATCCACATCATGGAGCGGGACGACGACGCACTGGCCATTGTCAGCCCCGCAGATCATTATATCGGAGATAACGAACAGTTCAGTGCATTGCTGCACAAGGCGGCCGATGTCTGCAGGAAGACGGACACCGTTGTCGTTTTCGGCGTGAAACCGACGTCTGCATCGACCAATTACGGCTATATCGCCAAAGGGGACCCTCTGGATGAAACCGGTGCATTCAAGGTCGCACGGTTTACAGAGAAACCGCAGCAGCAGGCAGCCGAGCAATTCGTGGCAGAAGGCTACCTGTGGAACGCGGGTATCTTCGTTTTCAGAATAAGCACGATGCTGCAGGCCTTCCGTCAGCATATGCCTGAACTTGCATCGGCACTGGAGAACATCAGAAAGAGCTTCACAGGGCCCTACGAGCGGAAAACGATGAAAGAAGAGTATGCTGCATTGCAGGATATTTCCATCGACAAGGGCGTCATTGAGAAACTGGACACGGTATCCGTCCTGGAGATGAATGTGCCCTGGGCGGACCTCGGCAGTTTTGAACAGATAGCGAACGTCATGACGCAGAAGGATGAAAACGGCAATCAGCGGATGGGCAGCGGCATAGATGTTGACAGCACGGATACTATTATAGTAGGTGATGATAATTTCGTGGTAACCGCAAATGTTCACGGGCTCATTATCGTCGTTTCGGACGGAAGGATTCTGGTTGCTGCAAAAGGCAGCGACGAGAAAATTGCGAGGGCGGTGACCTTGATGCATGAGCACGGATTCAAAGAGCACATATAGAACCACACACGAGCGAAAGGGAGGGAGGACCGTCCATGAAGGACCAGAATTTTAACGTACTGAAAAAGAAAATACTCTCGCACGAAGCACGGATAACGATCATCGGTCTGGGGTATGTCGGGCTGCCCTATGCAGTTGAGTTTGCACGGAACGGGTTCAGGGTAACAGGCCTCGATCTCAATGAACAGAAGATCACTGCGCTGAAGAACAACACCTCCTACATCACGGATATCAGCGATGAAGAGCTGAAGGAGATCAACGGATCAGGACAGATAACGTACACGAGTTCGTACAACGGTATCGACAGTGCCGACGTCATCGAGATCTGCGTACCGACGCCGCTCGGCAAGTCCCAGGAACCGGACCTGTACTTTATCACGTCCGCAGTCCAGAGCATCAAGGAGAAGATCTCCAAGCCCAAGCTGCTCATCCTCACGAGTACCACGTATCCGGGGACGACGCGCGAGTACATGGTGTCGACGATAGCGGACGGACACTTCAAGCTCGACGAAGATTTTTTTGCGGTGTTCTCTCCGGAAAGGATCGACCCCGCCAACAAACGGTACAAACTTTCGGATATTCCGAAGGTCGTCGGCGGCGTAACCCGTCTCTCCGGCGAGCTGGCAGCGCTCCTGTTCAGGCAGATCGTCAAAGACGTCGTCGAGGTCTCATCCGCGGACACTGCAGAGATGGTGAAGCTGCTGGAAAACACCTTCCGGAGCATCAATATAGGGCTTGCCAACGAAATGGCGATCATCAGTCATAAGCTGGGGATCAATATCTGGGAAGTGATAGATGCGGCAAAGACAAAACCGTACGGATTCGTGCCGTTTTATCCGGGACCGGGCATCGGGGGCCACTGTATCCCCATCGATCCGGTGTACCTCACGTGGAGAATGAAATTATACAATTACAGGACCAGGTTTATCGAGCTTGCCACGGATATCAACAACGAGATGCCGTACTATGTCGTCGGCCGTCTCGCGGATATTATGAATCAAAAAGGCAAGAGCATCAAAAACAGCAAGATATTCATTCTCGGTGTCGCGTACAAAAAAGATGTCAATGATCTGAGGGAGTCTTCAGCGATTCCGGTCATCGAGGAAATACTGCACAGAGGCGGGAAGGTCTCATACCACGATCCCTATATAGCCGAGATCCATGAAGACGGCCTGACCCTGAAATCCGCCAAGCTGACGAAGAAGGCGTTAAGCGCTGCCGACTGTACGATCATTCTGACCGATCATTCGGTGTACGACTATCCCTGGGTCGTCAAAAATTCAAAGATGGTTTTTGACACGAAAAACGGGACCCGGGGCATCAACGACAACCGGATCATCAAACTCTGAGGGCATCTCCATGGACACATTTCTGATCACCGGGGGAGCCGGTTTCATAGGGTCCAATATAGCTGACCGACTGCTCGAGCAGGGCCACGCTGTCCGGGTTATCGATACATTCCTGACCGGGAAAAGGGAAAACCTTGCTCAGGCACAGCGCAGCAGCCGCTTTGAGCTTATCGAGGCGGACATCCGGAACCTGGAAAGCGTCAGGAAAGCATGTGAAGGTGTTGACTTCGTTCTCCATGAGGCCGCAATACCCTCAGTCCCCCGCTCCATAGACGACCCCATTGCGTCGAACGAAACGAACATCAACGGTACCCTGAACGTTCTCAAGGCAGCCTCCGAACGCAAGGTAAAACGGGTCGTGTATGCAGCGAGTTCATCGGCATACGGTGACACCGCAGTCCTGCCGAAACAGGAGGATATGATACCGTCGCCCCTGTCGCCCTACGCCGTGACCAAGCTGACCGGCGAGTATTACTGCAGGGTCTTTACCGGTGTTTACGGTCTTGAGACGGTGAGCCTGAGGTACTTCAATATCTTCGGTCCGCGGCAGGACCCCGCATCGACCTACGCTGCGGTCATACCGCGGTTTATAACAGCCATCATGAAGGGAGAGAGCCCGGTCGTTTACGGGGACGGAGAGCAGTCGCGGGACTTTACCTATATTGAAAACGTCATCCAGGCGAACATCAAGGCATGCTATGCGCCGGCTGCGGCGTCCGGCAGGGTCATGAACATCGCGTGCGGAACACGGTATACGCTCAACGAGGTCATCGAAATGCTTGAAAAAATATTCAAGAAAAAGGCGAACCAGCAGTACCTGCCGCCCAAGCGCGGGGATGTCAAGCACTCACAGGCCGACATAGCGAACGCGCAGCGGTACATCGGGTACGCCATTGTCACCGGCTTTGAAGAAGGCCTCAGAAAGACGGTCGATTACTTCGCATCACTCGCCTGATTTTTTACCGCCGATGTCCACGATCTTCGCCGTTCCTGCGTAGGGCTTGATCTCGTACTTCGTTATCCTGCTGATCTGCTTGATGATGCCGGACATTTTTTCGACTTCGCTGATAATCCTCGACGCATAGTCCACCGTCGTCTGGTCCCTGTCTTTCAGCCGGTGTATCAGGAGCTCTGAGTAGCCCTGGATGGCGGAGAGCGGCTGATTGAGGTTGTGTGCCGCAGCGCCGGCGAGGTTCGTCATGGCGTCGTTCTTTTCGGCTTCTATCAGTTTCGACAACGCCTCGTCGAGGGTTTTTTCCATCCTGATCTTTTCACGTTCGTCCCTGAGGTATCCAACGGACATCTGTTCTTCACCTTTTTCGTTGTACACAATGGCCCCTGAGAGTGTCACCGGTATGGTCTCCCCGCCCCGCGTCCGTACCTCGATGGGATAGTTCCGGATATGCTTCGTCGGGCTCTGGCGGAGGAGTTTCATCACTTCCTTTGCGACGTTCTGGGGATACAGCTGCGTTACGTTGACGTACTGTATCGCCTCGTCACGCGAATAGCCGAACAGGCGCGTCGACTCCTCGTTGAAGAACAGGAGCTTGCCGCCGGTATCCACGGCAATGATTGCATCCGAAGAACTGCTGATGGTTTTGAGGAGCAGGTCGGTCGTCTTGAGCAGTTCTTTGCTGAGCAGTTTTTCCTCGGTGACGTCCCGCAGGGATATCAGTGATACGTCCTGGCGGCCCGGCAGGGGTGTTGCCCGGATGGAGATTGTTTTGAACGCACCGCTTTTTGTTTTGATTTCGATCTCAAACTTGCTCACGAACTGCCGTTTGAGGTATCCCTGAAAGATCTGGTTGGCTGTCTCCCTGCTCGTGTCGTTCGCTATCGCCTTCGAATAGCTCTGCCCGAGGATTTCTTGGGCGCCGTAGCCGGTCAATTTTTCAAACGACTTGTTGACCGCACGGATCTTGCCTTCCCGGTCGATCAGCATCATTCCGTCCATGGCGTGGTTGAACAGGAACTCGTAGTCCTCATTGATTTTCAAGAGCTCGTATGCTTTGTTTTTGGATTCCTCGAGGACCCTCATGCGCGAAATGTTGAGTATGGCAGATGCAAGCAAGTTTGCCTGGATGAAGTAATAGCGCTGCAGAAACGAAGAGAGCTGGATGGGGTCCCGTGACCGGACCAGGACAACCCCGATGATATCGTTGATATCGAAGACCGGCAGGACGAACGTGGAATGGATGCCCTTGCCGAGTATCAGGGCCCTGACGTCGTCGCCGATCAGCGACGTTGTCGCAATATCTTCTATGGTGAACGCATCTTTTTTTTCGACCGCCGCCCTGATTTCCGGATATTTTCCAAGGTCGATCACGAGTGTTGTATTGTCCTTTATTTCGGTGCTTGCGATGACCTCGCCCGCACCGTCGATGTTCTTCTTGTCGAGGAAGACGATGATGCTTGCCTCAAAATGTTCAACCCTCTTCTGCAGGGATTCGACGAAAATGGCGAGGATGTCTTTGTAGGTGTTGGTGCTGGTCAGTTTCCTGTAGATGAGGAAAAGCTCGTTGAGGGCTTCTTCTGCGCTCAGGTTGTGTAAATTTATGTTCACATGATCCATGTCATTACCTATGGGTGTACCCGAACTGTTTCAGGTTCAGGTCCGTCTTCTTTCCGTTTTTGTAGAACCTTATGCCCCGTGTCCGCGTGACCCTTCCCAGGGCGTAGATTCTGGTACCGTCCACCCGGGCTTTGAATCGGTTCTCCGGCACCGTAAAAACTAAAACATAATCATCCCCCCCTGTCAAAATGTAATCGTAGGGTGATTTGTTCATGAGCCGGGCTGTCTGCTCTGCGGCCCGTGAAACAGGAACGCAGTCCAGGTCAAGCTTCACACCGACCCCGCTCTCTTCGGCGATGTGCATGAGGTCCTGGAGCAGGCCGTCCGATACATCGATCATGGCGTGAGGTGACATGCCGCGGACGATGCGAAGACTTTCCCTGAGCATGGGTGCAGGCTCGAGATATCGTCTGACAAGCCCGGGATAACGGTTTTTTTGGCCGGATTTCAGCAGGTCAAGCCCTGCCATCGCTTCTCCCGTTACACCGGCCATGCATACGACGTCACCGATCCTGGCTCCGTTTCTCCCGACAAATATGCCCTGCTGTGTCCTGCCGATAACGACCGTGTCAGCGGCAAAGTTACCGTTCATTGTCGTGATGTTGCCGCCGATGAGCGACATCCCGTAGCTCCTGGTGCGGGTGAGAAACCCGCGGAGGAAGGCATCGATATGCTGTCCGGGAAAGGACCGCGGTAAAAACATCGATAAGAGTGCATACTGAGGCACGCCGCCCATTGCCGCAATATCACTCGTTGCAGCGCCGATGGCCCGCTTTCCGGCAGACTCCCACAGGTTTAACTCCCCCAGAAAATGGATGCCGTCCACGATGCTGTCCACCGTGTACAGCAGATTTTCCCTGACAGGTTTCCTGACAACAGCGGTATCGTCGCCGATGCCCCGCAGAAGGCCGTGGTTATGATGACCTGTTCTTTTTCTTATGCTTGTGATGAGGTTTAACTCTTCCCACGTTTTCACTGCTTTTCTGGGTGTCCTTTGGCTTTGGTGCCTTTTCATTACCAGGGATCAGGAGCTGGTCCAAAACCTCCCGGATATGGCTCACCGGAATGAAGCGTACCTTGTCCTTGATATAATCGGGCATGTCGTCGAGATCCGGTTTATTGCCCTGCGGTATGATGATTTTAAAGATCTTCGCCCGGAGGGCTGCAAGTGATTTTTCCTTGAGCCCGCCTATCGGGAGAACGTTGCCCCGCAGCGTGATTTCTCCGGTCATTGCGAAATCTTTCCGGACCTTTTTGCCGGTCAGGGCCGAGGCGGTCGCAACGGCCATGGTTATGCCTGCAGAAGGTCCGTCCTTCGGAATGGCTCCGGCAGGTATATGGATATGGATATCGAGCCGGTCGAACGCCGATGCGTCGATACCGAGCTTTTCTGCATTGGTCCTCAGGTAGCTGACCGCTGCCATCGCAGATTCCTTCATGACGTCTCCGAGCTGACCGGTCAGGGTCAGCCGTCCCTTTCCCTTCATCGTCGTGACTTCGATGTACAGGACGTCACCGCCGTACGGGGTCCATGCAAGACCGGTTGCAATGCCGATCTCGTCCGTTGTCATGAGTTCTTCCGGGGGTGTTTTGGGTATCCCGAGGAACTTTCTGACCACGTCCTTCGTAATTTTGAAGGGGGGTGCCTCTCCCTCGGCGAGCTTCTGTGCCACCTTTCTGAAAACGGCAGAGACCTCCCGTTCGAGATTCCGCAGGCCTGCCTCGCGCGTGTAGCTGTTGATGATGAACAGGATGGCCTCATCGTCGAACACGACCTTGTCCTTCCCGACGCCGGTCTCTTCTTCCTGGCGGGGTATGACGAATTTTTTCGCAATCCTCAGCTTTTCCTCGTCCGTGTATCCGGACAGGGTGATGACCTCCATGCGGTCGTGAAGTGCGGGCGGTATGGGGTCCATGACATTGGCAGTGGTGATGAACAGCACGTTGCTCAGGTCGTAGGGCACGCTCAGGTAGTTGTCCGAAAACGCGTAGTTTTGTTCCGGGTCGAGCACTTCGAGGAGTGCGGAGGACGGGTCGCCCCTGAAATCCGCGCCAACTTTATCAATCTCGTCCAGCATGAACACCGGATTGTTCGTACCGGCCTGCTTGATGCCCTGGATAATTCTCCCCGGCATCGCACCGATATAGGTCCGCCGGTGCCCGCGAATCTCTGCCTCGTCCCGGATGCCGCCGAGGGACATCCTGACGAATTTTCTGTTGAGCGCCCGTGCAATGGACTTCCCGAGTGACGTCTTGCCAACCCCGGGAGGACCGACAAAGCACAGTATCGGGCCCTTTGCCTTCTCCTTTAACCGTCTTACCGACAGGTATTCCAGTATCCTGTCCTTTATTTTTTCCAGATCATAGTGGTCCTCGTCGAGGACGGTCCGCGCATGCTTGATATCGATGTTTTCCTTGGTCTGTTTCTTCCAGGGGATGTCAACCAGCCATTCCAGATACGTCCGTACAATCGATGCCTCCGCGGAATCGGGGTGCATCATTTCGAGCCTGTTCAGCTGGCTCTGCGCTTCCTCTTCCACGTCCTTGGGCATGTTGGCCTTTTTTATTTTGTTCCTGAACTCCTTGACGTCCCGCTCTTTTTCGTCGATGTCGCCAAGCTCGCTCTTGATTGCCTTGAGCTGCTCCCTGAGGAAGTATTCCCGCTGTACCTTGCCCATCTCTTCCCGTGCCTGGGATTGGATCTTTGCCTGGACGGTCAGCAGTTCTATCTCTTTGTTCTGCATGTCGATGACCTTCTTCAGACGTTCCACGGGGTCCGACAGTTCGAGGAACGACTGGAGCTCCGTCGTTTTGAGACCATAGTTCGTGACGATGATATCGGCGATCTTTCCCGGCTCGGTGATGTTCTCGATGAGAATGAGTGCGTCCGGCTGGATCGACTTGCCCATGGAGATGACCTTTTCGATCTGCTCCTTTGCGGTCCGGATGAGTGCCTGTATTTCCACTGTTTCGGTGACCTGGGCGTCCTGAATGGTTTCCACCGATACCGAATAAAACGGCTGGGTTTGCCTATACTCCTTGATTCTTACCCGGGAGAGGCCCTGGATGAGTATCTTCACCCGGCCGTCGGGCAGTTTCAGCATCCTGGTAATGGACCCCGCCGTTCCTGCCGGGAATATGCCCTCCGGCGCGGGAGACTCATCGTTCATGTCCTTTTGCGTGGCAAAAACAACGAGCCGTTCCTTGGTGAGCGCGTAATCGATGGCAGCTATGGATGTTTCCCTTCCGACGAACAGCGGGAGTATCATGTTCGGGAACAAGACGATGTCCCGTATCGGCACCAGCGGCAGCTCTTCCGGTATTTTGAGTTTGTCCTGCGGTTGTTCGGTTTCCTGTTTTATTTCGATTTCATCAGCCATGCGTCTATCCCTTTTCAATTTTTATAAGCGTTTTTGAATGCCGTCGTTCCTGAACCTTCTTTAATATAATCTTTAACACCCCGTTTTTCAAAATTGCCCGGACATTCTTGGTATCGCAGGTCACAGGGATGGGGATCGTTTTGGTGAAGTTTCCGAAGGCCCGCTCTATCTGGGTGTACCGCATGACGTCTGCGGGAACGGCCTCCAGTTTTACCCCCTGGACATAGACAACGTCGTTATGGATGAAACACTCTATATTCGACGCATCGAGTGACGGAATGTCCAATTCGATAATCAGCTCGTTGTTTTTCTCGTAGAGGTCGCTCTTGATGATGGGAATGCTGACGTCTTCTTCAAGCCAGCCTTCTATGGCCTTGATCGTGAAATCTGTAAAATCCATGCCGTGCATGGTGTTCATTACATCCTTCAGTTTCATTGTACCTACCTCAATAAGATAGTTCTACGGTCTTTTTACCATGGACCTGCAATAAGTAAAGTTTTTTTACAGGAACGGTGCTCCCGTTATAGCTGATGATCCCGCTCACGCCGTGAAAGTCCCTGATGGACAACAGGGCATTTTTTACGGCAGCCCTGCTGGATGCGTGCTGAAGTGCCAGCGCCAGAATATTGGCGGAATCGAATCCCAGGGCCGAAAGGATCGTCGGCTCCTGATGATACGAAGCCTCATACGATGCGGTAAACGCCTTCGTTGCCGGGTCCGTGCTCTGGGTAAAGAAACCGTCCGTATAAATTCCGCCGTCCACATATCTTCCGCCCATCTGGATAAGTCCCGGACCGCTCCAGCCATTTCCACCGAGCAGCTGGACATTCGTTACGTCGTAATAGAGAAGCTGCGGGGCTATCATGGCCACTTTTTCGTAATAGTCGGGTATAAAAATGGCAGAGAAATCTATGATGGGGGGCGGTTTGTCCTTCTGATCCGGGGGTAATTTTTTTATGTCGGCTTTTCTCAGGTCGAGGTAGTACGTACCGACGAGCTGTTTTATCTGCACCTTGAAGTCGGTTTCCGCCGGGTCATAGCCTTCCAATCCGGTCACGGTGCCGCCGCCCTGCAGGACCTGCTGAACGAATTCCCGCATCATGTCTTCTCCATAGGCGCTCTCGGGGTACAGCACTGCGAAGGCCTTCACCCCCAGGTGCTGCATCGCATAGTGCACGATTGCCCGCGTCTGGTCCCGCGGGGTGAGGCTGTTCTGGAATATGTAGTCTCCGACCTTTGCTATCTCAGGTTTCTGGTTCAGGTACAGCAGGGGAACATTGTACGCCTGCATCTTGTAAGCCACTTCCTGGGCCGTGCTGCTGAGGAGGGGGCCGATGATTGCAGCGACATGGTCGTCTTTGACGAGCTGCTCAGCCTCGTGAACCGCCAGCTCCGGGATGCCCTTTGAGTCCATGACATACAGCGTATACGGCGATGTCGTGGTGCTGAAAATGCCCAGCGCCTGTTCGACGCCGTCCAGCACCTGTTTTCCGTACGGAGCGAAGTCCCCTGACAGGGGAAGGATGCACCCGATGGCGTTCATGTTGACCTGCGTGATCGCGAGTATCTTGTTTTTCAGGGATGTTGCATCGTTCATCAGGCCGGGTGATGCAACGCCTGATTCAATGATGGTGTTGACCAGGTTCAGGGCGTCCGAATAGTTGTCCGACACGAACAGGTCCTGCGCAAGCTTGAGCCTGAGCAGGGAGTTTTCATAGAGGTTGTAGTCGTTGTTGGTCAGGAGCTGCCGGAGGTCCGAACCGGTCAGATTTTCGTGCGCAATCTTTTCAAGAAAGAGTTTTGCGAGCGCCTGTTCCCGGTCCGCTGTCAGCAGTTCAAAGGAGCGGGCAAGGGCATCGAAGGCGTCCGGGTACCTACCCATCCTGTACAGGGACTCGCCCATCAGAAAGTAGACCCTGCCTTTCCTGTTCCCGCCGGTCTCGGACACGATGGGTTTGAGCGTGTCCACCGCTTCGGTGTATTTTTCCCCGCGCATATCGATGACCCCGATGCCGATGCCTGCATCGGCAGCATAATCGGTGCCGGGATACGAGGATCTGACCGTCTGGTAGTATGAAACAGCCTGAGCGTACGACTTGATCCCCGCCGCCATATCTCCTGCTTTCATGAGCCCTGCAGCGGCGGCATCACTGCCGGGGTCAACGTTCTGGATAGACGCGTACAGGCGAATGGCACTCTCGGTGTCGTTCGCAGCAGAACGCTGCTGTGCCTGCTCATTGATCTGCGTTACCGCCTGTCCGGCAGGAATCCGTACACCTTCATAGACGACCATTTTCGGAAAACATCCTGAGCCCAGTATCAGGGACGCTGCAACGAGATACCGGATATAGTTATTGTTCATGCTTTATAGCCTCCAGGTAATCGAGAAGCGCCCGGGCAGCAGCGGGTGAAACGATGCGTACGCTCGCCTCGTGGTTGTAGCTGAGGGCGCTTCGCGTAAAATTATGGCTGCCTACATAGACAATCCTCGCGTCGATGATGACGGCCTTGGTATGGGTCGTTCTGTGCGGGGAATCGAGATAAACAGGAATACCGTTGTCTTCAAGGATCTGCGCCGTATGCAGGTTCGTATCATTCAAGGTGTCCATGGCTCCGCGTCCGTATTGACCCTCGTCCACATTCAGCAGTACCGAAACATCGACGCCCTCGGCGCGTTTCCGGGCGAGGATGCCGATGATGCGGTCCGGCAGGGCCGATGTCCGGCCGGCCGGTTTGAACAGGTACATGAGGATCGCTATCGAGTGCTGCGCCTGTTCGAGGTCTTTTATGAGGGATGCGGAGTATGCCCTGTCGAGCAGCAGGCTGACCGTGCCAGATTCCGTGCTGACGGAAGGCTTGCGGTGTTGCCGGCCGGCGGCGTGTGCGTGATGGCCGCCCGGTGTCCGGGACTGAGCCTGTGCAGGAGTAATCACGGACACCGGGATCCCGGAACAGACAATACCGATCAT
>JAJYLM010000190.1 GCA_021787655.1 bacterium | reverse complement strand
GAATGGATAATCAACTACAGGTAACGGCTGTTAAAAGCAGTGAGGATGCATTGAAAGAGCTCGAGAACTCGCCCGTCAATATCGTCATTACGGATATGAAATTACCCGCCATGAGCGGTATAAAGCTTGCAGAGGTTATAAAAAACAGGTGGCCTGATGTTGCCATCATTATGATGACTGCGTATGGTACCGAAGATGTTATCAAGATGGCATTTACTTCAGGTGCGATGTTTTATATTGAAAAGCCTTTCAAGATTGAGAACCTTGCCAATATGATCAAGATGGCAGGGTTTAAAAAAACAAAAACTACCGCGCTGAAACAAACGACACTGTCTAACCCCCGCGTTTAGAATAACCTAAAACACCTCTATTCGATATGCAGTGGCCGGGTTTGCCGGTGTGCCCTGCAAGGTGAAAATACCGGTGCCGTTTACCTCGAATGTCGTTCCGCTTATCATGCCGCATGCAACAACGCCGCTGTCTGTGGCAGCACACGGCTGGAGCGCCTGGCCGTTTCCATCAGTCAATGCAAGCCCGTTTGCCGGATTTAATCCCGTTATTGATGACGTGAGCGAGAAAGAAGAGCCATCGTACACGGTAAAACTCCCGCTTGCACCCGGGTACACACGGATGGTCTGTGCAGTAATGACATCCGCAAGGGTTGTACCGGTTGTTACGGTTGTGCCGGTTATCAGCGTGTCCGGCGCCTGGGTGAGCATGGGTATTATAGAACCTGCCGGAACATAGACCGGGATGCTGTCCACGGGTGCAGAAACGGTTACGCTCACACCTCCTGCAACAGCATTCCCGCCGTTGAACGGATACCAGTTGCCTTGGGGCAGGTACAATGTTCTGGTTACCGCACCCTGCGTGATGACCGGTGCTACCAGCATATTATCGCCGAACAGATACTCGTCATCAATCGTTGTCGTTTTCGGATCAGTGTAATACCTCAGCCACAATGCCTGCATAATGGGTGTACCACTATCGTGCGCCCGGGTAAGGTAGGTATAGATATACGGAAACAGTTCGACATGAAGGGTTGCATAGGTTTTGAACATCTGGATCGTAGCGGTGTTGGAATTCCAGTTCCAGTTTGTAAAGTAATCCAGACCGTTGTGTGTCCGCATGACCGGCGTGAAGCATCCGAGCTCTGTCCATCTGAAGTAGAGTTCCTGCGTCGACGGCGGATTTGCTACGCTTGAAAATCCGGCTATGTCGTGTGTGAATATCGGCACACCGGATATGCCCATGTTGATCGCAGCGGGTACTACCGTCGGCAGGCCGAAGGTCGGATCGAAGTCCGTATTCTGATCTCCTCCCCATACAACCGGCTGGTACGGCTGTGAACCGAGATAGCCCGATCGCATGAAGAATGCAAAATCGCCGGAGGGTATTTCCGTGGACATGGCCTGATAATTCAATTTTGCCCAGAGCACCGGGTATTCATTATGAAGCATTGGCGCTGCACCGGCTTGCATGTATGAATCAAACGGAAGATATTCGCCGAAGTCTGCCATCCATCCGCTGAACCCGAGTGTCGTGGCGCTCTGCATGTAGCCTTCGACCCATGTGTTTGCAGCAGGGTCGGTCAGATCCACCATGCTCTCGGGAGTGCCGTGTGCACCGGTAAACGTGTAGGGCTGGCCTGCGCTGTCGGTTATCAGATAGCCGCTTGTAGTCGCCTGTGCCCATTGGTCCAGTGCTTCATCCACAAAGCTGTTAAAATATGCGAGAGCCTTGAACCCCATGGTATTGAGGGTCATGTTCACCCCTGCCATATCGGGATACAGGGTATAATCCGGTGTCCAGTGGTAGGGCAGGTCATACCTGGGTCCATCAGCGTTTCCCCCGACCCAGTCCTGATACCATATTGCGGAGGAGGGTATGCCGTTCGTACGCAACTGGTCTGCAGTGGTCGTTAAAGAAAGACTGCCGCCCTCGACCGAAATCCACGGTCCGATGACCCATGGAGGAGAAAGGGGTTGTCTGCCCACAATGCCCGTAAAATCCTGGATAATATGGATCGGATCAGAATCAGAGATAAGAATAATATGCATCGTGGTGTCCCAGAGCTCTATGCTTGCCTGCTTTGCGTTTGAAGCACAAAGGTCGAACTTGCTGTATGCTGTCGAACTGACAAGCACGCCTGCGGGCTTGCTCGTCAGCATAAAGGGCTCGGGGAAGTATGTCGGGTGCAGTGCTGCCTGAAAACTCGATGCAATGAGAGTGTCCTGCAAGAATCCGTGGTCCTGTGTCCATATACCAACGATATTGCCCTTTTGATCGAGGCTGTTGTACTGCTCGCCAAGGCCGTAAAAATGATCATTACTGCTGCAGGACATGTTCAGCATTGTCCTGTTGATGGGCTGACCGGTTGCTGTTGTACCGGCAGGTGCCGTAATGGTTATGCCGAGCAGGGTAGTGCTGATAGGGGTTATACTTATATAGCCCTGAGCATAGGAATTGCCGAGGGGTGTATTTACCGCAATGCTCATATATCCGTTATTTGAGGAGAGTACAGTAAACGATACAGGCTTTATCCATGTTGCTGTCTCAGTAATGGCAAAAGAGCCGAATGTTTCTTTTACGGACGGCGTGCCGCTGCCAAACATAAAAGTGTTATTATAGCCCGGCAGGATAGTCCTGCCGAATTGGTCTGTAACAGACAGGGTTGTACCGCCGACCTGAACATTGAATGTTCCGAGTTTATATGATTTCACTCCGGATGACGAACTGCTGCACCCTGTTGTCAGTAGACTGAACAATAAAGCCGTTATAGCTAAGTAAGCCATTCTTTTCATATTGCCTCCTTCTCCATTGTCATTTCCAGTACCGTATCGCAGTACGGGGGTAAACTCCAGTAAAAATCCTTGTTCTGTTTTGTCATTCCCACGAAAGTGGAAAT
>JAJYLM010000046.1 GCA_021787655.1 bacterium | reverse complement strand
CTACTCGAAGAAAAACGGCGTCATGCTGGTACGGTACGTGAACGGTGTGCGAAAGGTGTACCATTTGAAAATGGGTGATGTGTTGGACAAAGGGGAGTTATCAAAAGACATGCACGTGCAGGCATCCGACCTGATCATCGTACCCGAGAGTTTGTTCTAACATGCCGCAGCCTTTATCAGATACCAAGAGCGATTTAAAGTATTATATCGATCTGCTGCTGCAACGGCGCATATTGATCGGCGTGGTGTTCGCTGTCACCTTCTTCATGGTCATGATAGATTATGTGGTGACACCGCCTGTTTTTACAGCCAGGGCAAAACTGCTCATAGAGCCGGAACATTATACGAGCCTGAATACCGGAAATCCGGAACAGGAACCTCAGACGTTTTATTTCCAGACCCAGGTTGAACTGATTAAAAGCGAACCCGTCTTCGCTCTTGCAGCGTCAAGCCTCGGCGTGCAGCGAGGGACACCTGCATTCGACGCCATGACGGCACGGCTTAAAAAGAATATTTCCGTCGAGCGTGTTCCCGATTCGCGCATCCTGACAATATCGATAAAATCCCGTAATCCTCAGTTTGCCGCGAGGGCAGCAAACGCCGTCATCGACAGCTATATCAAGTTCTTGAACGAAGAGAAGAAGAGACGGATCAGCAATATCACCCTGTGGCTGCAGGGGGAGCTGACCTCACTGAAGAATAAAGTGGAAACATCCGAGATGGCCCTCATCCAGTACGTGGAAAAGCAGGAGGCATCCGACAACAGCGATACCGTTATGTTCCTCGGAGATCCCTCGGACAACGCCGGAACAAAAGCACTGTCAGAGCTCGAGACGAAATACATTACGCTTCAGATAGACCTGACCAATGTACTGCAGAAGTATAAAGACCAGTATCCGCTCGTTGTCCAGCTCAAAAACGACATCAAGGCAATCAAGATCAGGATCAACATGATGAAGCAGGCAATGCTGGAAGCGAACAAAAAGAGAATCAAGTATCTCATGCTGAGCCGGGATGCCGACCTGAGCAAGGACCTGTACAGCATGCTGACCAAGGAACTCAAAGAGGTCAATATCTTCGGTGAGATCGGTTCTCCCTCGGCAACCATCCTGGAGCATGCAGGCATACCTCAACAGCGGTCGGATCGAGGGTTTATATTCTGGCTGTTGTTCGGCCTGTTCATGTCCCTGATAACAGGTATTGCTTCGGCCTTCGTCGCGGATCAAATCGACAACAGCATCAAAGGAGAATCCGACATAGAGAGGTACGTGAAGTATCCTATCATCGGAGCCCTCCCGTATCTTGACGATCTCAAAGATAAGGAGCAGCACCGGCTCTTTGGCATTCTCAACAGCGCATCTTCCCAGATCTATGTTGAAATGCTGAGGCTTCTGAGAACGAACCTCAAGTATTCGTTCCTGGCGAAGAACGGCAGGGTAATGCTGGTGACTTCAACCGGGGAGAACGAAGGAAAGACAACACTGTCCATCAGCCTTGCCTATATATTGTCGCTGACCGGTGCGAAAGTCCTTCTGGTGGATGCGGATGTAAAGAAGCCGAATGTTCACAAGTTCTTCAAAAGCGATCTGACCCCGGGCTATACGGAGCTCCTTGTGGATGAGAAGATCGACAGCGGGACTGTCATCAAAGACAGCGGATTTAATAACCTTTCGTATCTGACAGCAGGCAGGCAGCCTCCGGATTTTGCAGAACTGCTCGATTCACCCAGATCCAAGGCGTTATTCGAATTGTTCAAGGAAAAGTTCGATTACATCATCGTCGATTCTGCTCCGGTCGGCATCATTTCGGACGCAGCAATACTGTCATCCCTGGTCGACGGCACCCTGTTCGTGGTCAGGGCGAATGGTTATGCCCGGGAACAGGTTTTGAGAGGTATCAAATCCCTGAGCGCAATCAATGCGAAGATAACCGGGGTCGTCCTGACACACCTGGAAAAAGGCAAGGGCTATTATTACCGGGATTATTACAACAAATACTACTATCGCCAGTCGTGACAGTACCCGTTGTACATTCCGGCGAAGAGCTGCTTTTTCGCATACATAAAGAACTTGCCTTGACATTTGTTCTGCTATAGCATATCACTTTATAAAATCAGAGGTATGTCAAATGGATAAAAAGGAAGAAAAAGACAGAAATATCTTTGAACGGGCTGAGGAGTTCCTGCAGGTTTTTAAAAAGGGTGCTGAGTTTACCCAGGAACTTCTGAAAACGAACGAACAGCTGAGATACCGGATACTGCAGCTTGAAGAGGAGAGCCGGACTGCCAGAAACACACAGATGCTTCCTGACAAGCAGTACGCAGAACTGGCAAAACAGATAGATGCCCTGAAAGAGGAACGCGAAGAGATCAATAAGAGGATCAAGGAAATAGAGAATGAAAACAAGGACTTCGCAATACGGTACGTCGAAGTCGAAGAAGAAAACAACAATCTCGCGAACCTGTATATAGCAAGTTATCAGCTCCACTCGACCCTCGATTTCAAAGAAGTGCTGCAAATCATTCTGGAAATCATCATCAATCTGATCGGCGCGGAAGAGTTCGGCATTTTTCTGCTCGATGAAAAAACACACGAACTGAAGATCATGGCGTCCGAAGGGATAGACGAATCACAGGTGCCGTCCATCAACATGGGTGTCGGGACGATCGGCCGCGTGGCAAAGAACGGGGAGCCCTTTTTTCTCGAAGACATGTCAGAAACGACGAAGATCGACTGGCTCAACCCCATGGTTGCAATACCGCTTAAAATAAAGGAACACGTCATCGGTGTCATCGTTATCTACAAGCTTTTACAGCAAAAGAAGAATTTTACACCGCTCGATCATGAGCTCTTCACCCTGCTCGCAGGACATGCTGCGACAGCGATATTCAGTTCAAAGCTTTACTCGGAATCCGAAAGAAAATTATCGACGATACAGGGTTTCATCGACCTGCTCACGAAATAGACAGGATCAATTTATGGACGAATATAAGGTTTTGATTGTAGAAGATTCCCCCACGATGAGGCAGCTCATAGCCTTTTCCCTGAAAAGGCTGAAGAACATTAAGATTGTTGAGGCGAGTGACGGCGTTGACGGTCTGAAAAAACTTTCCCAGGACGCGTTCAACCTGATCATTACGGACATCAATATGCCGGTGATGGACGGGTTGAAGCTGGTCAGCCTCATCCGGAAAGACGCCGTGTATAAGACTGTACCCATCTTCATAATCACGACCGAGGGCGGACAGGAAGACAGGGAGCGTGCAATGGCGCTGGGTGCCAATGCCTATATCACGAAACCCATTTCAGGCCCCCAGGTTCTCGAAATGGTGAAGAACTACCTGAATATCAAGTAGCGCGGAGCAGTTACCTGTTTTTGAACAGGTCGGCCTGTTTTGCCGCGCGATCCTGCAGTCCGAGATGACGGTATGCAAGCTCCGTCGCAACCCTGCCCCGCGATGTTCGTTCCAGCATACCGCACTGGATAAGGTATGGTTCATACACTTCTTCGAGGGTATCGCTTTCTTCGCCGATCGCAGCAGCGATGGTGTCGATCCCGACAGGGCCTCCGTTGAATTTTTCGATGATCGTTCTGAGGAGTTTAATGTCCATGGTATCGAACCCCAGAAAATCTATATCAAGCATGGAGAGCGCCTTCTTCGTTATGGTCATATCGATGGAGCCGTTTCCCTCCACCTGAGCGTAATCACGGATCCGGCGGATCATGCGTATTGCCACCCGTGGTGTTCCCCTCGCGCGTTGTGCAATCTCTGCGCTGCCGTCTCCGGTAATCGGTATGCCCATGATACGCGCCGAGCGCTCGATGATCTTTTGCAGGTCCTCTGCAGAGTAAAATTCAAGACCTGCGGCAAAACCGAACCTGTCCCGCAGGGGAGCTGACAGCAGACCTGTCCTGGTTGTTGCGCCGATGAGGGTGAATTTCGGCAGATCGAGCCGTATGGCTTTTGCGGAAGGGCCCTGTCCTATGATGATGTCGAGCTTGAAGTCTTCCATGGCGGGATAGAGCACCTCGCCGACGGACGTATTGATACGGTGTATTTCATCGATAAACAAAACATCGTGTTCATTCAGATTGGTGAGGATCGCAGCAATATCGCCCGTTTTCTCGAGGATGGGGCCGGACGTCGTTTTCAGGCCGACGCCAAGTTCCGAGGAGACGATGTACGCGAGGGTTGTTTTGCCGAGTCCCGGAGGACCATAGAACAGGATATGATCCAGGGCATCGCCGCGTTCCTTTGCCGCCCGGATGAATACCTTGAGATTTGAGACAACCTTCTGCTGGCCGATGTAGTCCTCGAACCGGTTCGGCCTGATCTTCTGTTCATAGACCTCGTCGTCCTGGAGCTTCCTGGGATCGAGCTGTTCGCTGTCCGTCGGTCTGTTCATGTGCCCAGCCGTTTCAGGGAAAGCCTGATGATACCGGCGATATCGAGCGAAGGATTGTCCCTGAGGACACTTTCCACGATATCACGTGACTGCTGTTGTTTATAGCCGAGATTGACCAGTGCTGAGACAGCATCGGAGAGGACATGGCGGCTGCTCCCTGCAGCAGGGTGTCCCGAAACCAGCATGCCTTCCATCTTCTCCTTCAGTTCGAGGATGATCTTTTCCGCAGTTTTTCTCCCGAGCCCCGGTACCGAGGAGAGCCGTGCAATATCCTTCCCGGCAACCGAGCTGATGAGTTCATCGAGCTGAATGTTGGACAGTATGTTCCGTGCAACCTTCGGACCGATACCGGACACGGATATGAGCAGTTTGAACAGTGACTTTTCTGCAGGAGAAGAGAACCCGAAAAGGTGAATGTCGTCCTCCCGTACCTGGGTATGGAGATAGAGCGTCACGGTGCTTCCCTCATCAGGCAGGGCGAGGTACGTTATTCTGGACACGGCGATTTCAAAACCGATACCATTGACATCGACAACAAGGCCGTCCTGGTTTTTTTCGAGCAGGGTGCCCTTAATATGGTGCAGCATTTTTGAGAAGCCTGTTTTGAAACTGTGCGGAGTTGATGTGGCAGATCGCCACTGCCATGGCATCGGACCGGTCCAGGAGCAGCACCTCGTTGAGGTTCAGGAGCTTTTTGACCATGCTCTGTATCTGATCCTTGCCTGCCCGTCCGTATCCGACGACAGCTTTCTTAATCATCATGGGCTGGTATTCGCTGATCCTCAGTCCCCGGCTGAGTGCTGCGAGCATGGCCGCTGTTGCCGACTGGATGAGCACGAACGAGCTCTTCTGGTTCTTGAAAAAGAACACGGTCTCCAGTGCCGCGGCTTCCGGTTTGTCGGCATCGATAATACCGGCGACCTGCTGGTAGATATACCAGAGGCGGTCCGGAATTGCCGCAATGCTGTTCGAATCGATAACGCCGGAGTGAATGTGACGGTAGCTGTTACCGGCTGATTCGATAACAGCCCACCCCATGCGGTGGGATCCTGGGTCAATGCCCAGTATCCTCATTGCTCGAGTGCCTCCATGTCCTTCTCGGCGATATCGAAGTTTGCATAGACCTTCTGCACGTCATCGTGATCGTCGAGCGCGTCCATGAGCTTAATCATCTGCTCGGCCTCTTTGCCTTTGAGCGGTATATACGTCTGCGGAACGAGCGTGACTTCGGCGTAGGTGTACTTGATGGATTCCTTGTCGTAGGCAGCCTTCACTGCTTCAAACGAGGAAACGGGGACAAGGACCTCGAGCATTTTACCGTCTTCGTCATGGCTTACATCCTCCACGTCGAAATTCATGGACAGCTCGAGGAGCTTATCCTCGGTGATAGTGTCGTCCGGTATCAGAAACTGTCCCTTCTGCTTGAACATCCAGCTCACACAACCCGCTTCACCGAGGTTGCCGCCGAATCGCGAGAACAGGTGCCGTATCTCCGCTGCCGACCTGTTCTTGTTGTCGGTCATCACATTCACGAGGACAGCAACTCCCCCGGGTCCGTAACCTTCGTACATGAGCTCTTCATAGACTTCACCCTCCAGTTCTCCGGTGCCTTTTTTGATCGCGTTCTCTATATTCGTCTTCGGCATGTTTTCCTGCTTTGCTGCCGTGACCGCTGCCCTGAGCCTCGGGTTCGTATCGATACTGCCGCCTCCGGTCCGCGCCGCAGTTATGATTTCTCGTATAAACTTCGTAAAGAGTTTGCCGCGCTTGGCGTCCTCTTTGCCTTTCTTGTGCTTAATGGTTGCCCATTTCGAATGCCCTGACATGTTACCTCCTTTAACGATTCCCTTTTTTGTTTTTTACCTTGATTGTCTTGTTACTATTCTTTTTTTCAGACCTTGTGGAGCAGTGTCTGGATCCTCTTTGCGATGCCTTCCGGGTACAATTCGTAGAGCTCCTTGAGCTTGTTCTGATCGCCGTGCGGAACGAACAGGTCCGGTATACCGATGAGCAGGAACCGGTTCTTATTTGGCTGCCGGGTGCTCAGGAATTCCATGACAGCACTGCCGAATCCGCCCGCAAGGACATTGTTTTCAACAGTCACGATGACTTCAAACCGTGCAGCTATGTCCGAGAGGAGTTGTTCGTCCAGCGGTTTTATAAACCGTGCATTGACAACCATAGCACTAATCCCGG
Organism: bacterium; assembly: GCA_021787655.1. Lineage (GTDB taxonomy): Bacteria > JAMCPX01 > JAMCPX01 > JAMCPX01 > JAMCPX01 > JAJYLM01. The sequence continues at coordinate 7,989 of JAJYLM010000046.1, read as the reverse complement.
AGGAAAGCAGTATATTTCGTGCAACCAGCGACGGTGCAACCATGTCACCGATTGCGACGATCGCTATATCGCTTCCCGTTTCCAGAATTTCGCCGCTTCCCGGGACAATCGCATGGAACCCGTCCGAGAGTGGTACCCCCGTACCGCTGCCCCTCGGATAACGGACGGCGCAGGGCTTCCCGAGGTTGACTGCGGTATACAGCATATGGCGCAGCTCCTCCTCGTCCCTGGGCGACATCAGGGTCATGTTGGGAATCATCCGCAGGTACGAAATATCGAACACGCCGTGGTGCGTCGGCCCGTCCTGGCCGACAATCCCGGCCCTGTCCATCGTGATGGTTACGCCAAGGTTTTGCAGGCAAACGTCATGGATCACCTGATCGAATGCCCTCTGAAGGAACGTCGAATAGATGGCTGCTATGGGCTTGAGCCCCTCTGTTGCAAGGCCCGCGGCGAACGTTATACCGTGCTGTTCGGCTATACCGACATCGTAGAACCGGTCCGGGAACCTCTTCGCAAATTCTTCGAGTCCGGTTCCGTCAGGCATTGCCGCGGTGATTGCGACGACGGCAGTGTCCTGTTCGGCCAATTGTATGACCGTGTTGCTGAAAACCTTCGTATAGGTGGGCACAGTGGTGTTCTTTGCTACCAGCCGGCCTGTCTTCTTATCGAAAGGACCAACGCCGTGCCAGAAAACGGGGTCTTTCTCGGCGTATTCATAGCCTTTTCCTTTTTGCGTTTTTACATGGACGAGCACGGCACCGTCCCAGTTCTTTACATTGTTGAGCGTTTCGATCAGCTCTTTCAGGTTGTGACCCTTGATCGGGCCTACGTACTGGAACCCGAGGCCCTCAAACAGGATACCCGGGGTGACCAGGCTCTTAAACGAAGCCTCGGTCCGCTGGGCAGCCTTGTACAGGGGATCGCTGAACCTCTTGGGAAGAGATAAGATGAATTCCTTGACCCTCTTTCTCATCCGGGCAAATTTTGAACTCGTGAGTTTTCTGCTGAAAAAATTCGAAATGGCACCGACATTCGGATAGATGCTCATCCCGTTGTCGTTGACCACGACGATCAGGTTCCTGCGCAGGTGGCCTGCCTGATCCAGGCCCTCGAAAGCAAGGCCCGCAGTCAGAGAGCCGTCGCCGATCACCGCAATGACCTTTGACGCGTCATTTCCCCGTATCCGCATGCCCTCCTTGATGCCGAGCGCCGCAGATATTGATGTGCTGGAGTGTCCGGCACCAAAAGGATCGTACGCGCTCTCGTCCCGCCGCAGAAAACCGCTGAGCCCGTTCAGCTGCCGCAGTGTCCTGAATTTGTCCTTTCTTCCGGTCAGAAGCTTATGCGCGTAGGACTGGTGGCCGACATCCCAGATGATCTTGTCATCCGGCATGTCGAAGACGTAGTGCAGCGCAATCGTCAGCTCGACAGTCCCGAGGCTGGACGCAAGATGACCGCCGTTCAGGGAAACGGTCGTGGTTATTTCTTCCCTCAGTTCCTGTGCAAGCAGGGTGAGCTCTTCCAGGGTCAGATTTTTTATATCCGACGGATACTGTACCTTTTCCAAAATCATAGGTTAAATCCTTCCGTGATCCAATCGCAAATACCGGTCAAAGAGCCGGCTTCATTCGAATGGCGGAGCGCTTGTTTCGCCTGATCCATATATCCGTAAAATAAATCCTTTGCACCGTCAATACCCAGGACATTCACGATCGATGCTTCAGGGGCATCCGCTGAGTAATCGACGATATCGTCCCCCGCCTGGAACGCCATGCCGAGCGCCTGTCCGTAGGTCCGCAGAGCGGCTATGAAACGCTGCTTTTTAAAAAAAACCGGGACGGCGATTGCTGCAAAGGTTATCAGCGCAGCTGTCTTGTTCCGGTGAATAAACAGGATATCCTTTTCGTTTGCCGGAGTATCTTTTTTCTCAAGGTCCATCACCTGTCCGCCCACCAGTCCTTTGGATCCGAGGGCCCCGGTGAACTCGTTCAGGAGGGCCGTCAGGTCTCCGTTCTTTTTGTACGTACCGATGGTTCCCATGAGCTCAAAGGCCTGGGTAAGCAGAGCGTCGCCGGTCAGGATGGCAATTGCTTCGTTGTACATCCTGTGGACCGTCGGTTTTCCTCTTCTGAGATCATCATTATCCATGGCGGGCAAATCGTCGTGAACGAGTGAATATGTATGTACCATCTCTATCATGGCTCCGAGGGAATAGACGATTTTATCGACGGGGACGCCCACATATTCAGCCACGGCAATCGTAATGAGCGGACGGAGCCGTTTCCCACCGTTGAAGACACTATACCGCATGGCACTGTGAATCGTATGGGGGGACACGCCTTCTTTGGGAAGTGCACTGTCGAGCGTGTCGTTCAATCTCTTTGTATGATGTTTGATGTATTCGGTTAAGTTCAAAGGCTAAACGGCTTTTTTGTTTCTTTTCGGTTTCTGTTCTTCAACGACGGTGTCTTCGACGTAGAACAGGATTCTCTGGCAATGCGGACAGAGGATAATCTTGTTGTTCATGATAACTTCGTTAAAAAGCTGCGGCGGGATATTGACGTGGCACCCCTGGCAGATGCTTTTCTTGACCCCGACGATGGCTGTCTGCCGTTGTTTCTTTATCTGCTCGTACATGCTGAGCATGGAAGGTGTTATACCTTTTGCGATGGAGTTTTTTTGCAGTTCGAGTTCCTGAATCTGGTGTGCGAGTACGGAGATTCTTGCCTTGCTCTGGTCTGCTGTCTGCTGCAGACGTTGACCGATTTCGTCGATCTTCTGTTTCTCTTCTTTCCTCGTTTTATCGATCTTTTCGAGTTCTTCCATGATCTTCAGTACAGCGTTCTCGATTTCCGATATATCCCTCTTGGCACCGTTGATTTCGCGCATGAACGCCTGGTATTCCCGGCCTGATTTTGCCTCTTTCAAACGCATATCCCACCGTTTAATCATCTCAGAGGTCTGCTGGATCTCTGCTTCTTTAGCCTTTTTTTCCGATTCCAGCTGCTCATAATTCTTCGTGAACTCCTCGATCGTGCGTTCTGCCTCCTGGTATGCATCTTCGTCGTTTCTTAACGTTTCTTCCAGTGCATTTTTTTCCTGATAAATGTCAGTTATGTGTATGTCAACATCCTGAAGCTGCTTCAGCTGCTCTATATCCAACGTATAGTGCCTCCTTTCTTTTTGTTTTTATAAAATGGGCCCACCTGGACTCGAACCAGGGACCAACCGGTTATGAGCCGGTAGCTCTACCAGCTGAGCTATGGGCCCTCATTCACTTATGAAGGTTTTTAAATTTTTACTGCGGCTCGGGTGCCGTAATTTCCTCAGCGCCTTCGCTTCTATCTGGCGGATCCTTTCCCTCGTTACCTCGAAATCCTTGCCGACTTCTTCCAGCGTATGATCGGACTTTTCACCGATACCGAACCGCAATCTCAACACCTTTTCTTCCCTCGGAGTGAGGGTACTCAGTGCATTTCTCGTAAAATGCTGCAAATTCTCGTTGGTGATCACATCGTGAGGACCGGCAAACGACTTGTCCTCGATAAAGTCTATCAAATGACTGTCTTCCTCTTCCCCGATAGGCGTTTCAAGCGAAATAGGCTCTTTTGCAATCTTCAACACCTTTCGGACTTTGTCAACAGGAAGCTCCATCTTTTCCGCAATCTCTTCGGGCAGGGGTTCTCTTCCAATCTCCTGCACCAGGTAGCGCGATGTCCTGATAAGCTTGTTGATCGTTTCTATCATGTGCACGGGTATACGGATGGTCCTCGCCTGATCCGCAATTGCCCTGGTTATTGCCTGTCTGACCCACCAGGTGGCGTACGTACTGAATTTATAACCGCGCTGATATTCGAACTTGTCAACCGCCTTCATCAGGCCTATGTTGCCTTCCTGGATCAAGTCTGCGAGGTTTAACCCTCTGTTGGTGTATTTCTTCGCGATACTGACGACGAGCCTCAGGTTTGCGAGGATGAGCTTTTCCTTTGCCCTCTTTGTTTCTTCTTCGCCGAGGAGTACTTCATTGAGCGTCTTCCTGAGCACGGGACTGTCCGTCTCGGCCTCAGTCTCGACGATTTTTATCTGGTTCAGTGCATTTTTTATTCTGCGGACCAGTATCTTGAATTTATCATACTCGATGCCGTATTTCTTTGCGAGCCTTTTGGTCTCCGCTGCCGATCTGTTGATCGCCGGCAGATGAGACTTGAACGTTTCGAGCGGCACGTTGATCTCGTGGGCGCAGCTCCGCAATTCGGCCTCGGCGGAATCAAGGCGGTCGACCAGCACCCTGAGTTTTCCGGTTATCTGCATGATGAATTTTTCGTTCGGGGACAGGCCGATCAGAAGACTGGCGATCTTTTCATTGTATTTCGCCATTTGTTCTTTTGCATTCTTTGCGTTCTTGTTTTTGCGCAGGATAGCACGGTAGACCTTCCGCTCCTCTTCCAGGCTCGCCATTTTTTTGGTAATGGAGAGTGTTTTCTGGATGGTTTCTTCCTCTTCTTCGGGCGTATAGTCCTCTTCCATTTCCCTGATGATGTCTTTGATTTTTATGGCATTGTTTGAAAGCTTTTCACCGGTATCCTTGATCTCTTTCATCGTGACCGGGGACGAAAGCAGGGCATTGAAAACCTTGTTCCTCCCCTCTTCGATGGCCTTTGCTATACCGACTTCCCACTCCCGGGTGAGCAGGGGCATGCTGCCCATTTCACGCAGGTAGAGCTTTATCGGATCATTGAGTTTTTCGTAGGACTTTGTTTCTTCTTCCTCTTCTTCCGGCACCTGGAAGTTCTGCACCTTGATGCTCTTCGTCGAATCGACGACCTCGATGTCCAGTTCGCCGAACATGTTCATGACCTCATCGATCTGATCCGGTGAAATGATCTCGGCAGGAAGAAGGTTGTTGACCTCTTCGAACGTCAGAAACCCCTTACCCTTGCCGAGGGAGATGAGTTTCTCAACGCTGTCGTTGAGCTTATTGTCTGCTATCTTTGCAGGTTTTTTGTGAGTTCCCGTCTTCTGCGCCGCGTGCGCCTGTTTTTTGTGTTTTTTATTCTCTGGCATACGTTACTGTTTATGGAAAACCGCAATCTCCTTTTTTCTCTTCAGCAGCGTTTCGGCCGTCCCGTTATTACCCGAGGATTTCGTCTTGGCGATCTCTCCCGAGAGTCTTTTCTGTTCGGCAACATAATATGAACGCTTTATCTTACTCACCGCATATTCGTACAAAACATCGATGTTTTCACCGCTCAGGTCATTGAGCATTGCTGCAGAGATAACGGCTTTTTGATTCTCGTCCGTTACCTGCTGAAATATACAACCTCTGACATCTTTGATTCCGCTCTCGTATAAATCTTTAACGCGCCGTACGGCTGCAGCAATATCCCTGTTCGTGAAAAAATCAACAGAACGGTCATCTAATAGAATATGCACTTTTTCCGGTTGGTCAATAAGTATCGTCAAAATAGTAAGTTCTACCCGGCTGGTATCCTTGTTCACGACCCTGGCAGGTGCCGGGCCCTGCGCGTATGGTTTCGGTGCATCTGCGGTAAAAGCAGCCCGGATGGATGTTTCGGAAATCCCGGACAACGCGGCGAGCCGCTTGATGTACAACTCCTGTTTGATGGGGGAATCCTGTACTTTTTTCAGCAGCACGATGACGTTGTTGATCGCTTTTACCCTGCCGGTAATGTCGTCCGGCGCCCCCTGTAACGCCCTTTTGACATAGTAGTCGAACAGGGGTTGTGCCTGCTCTATCAGCTTCTTCATTGCATCGCTGCCGTGCCGGATTACAAAGGTGTCAGGATCGTACCCGCGGGGCAGGACTGCAAATTTGCCTTCTATTTCCGAGTCTATAATGACCTCGAGCGTCCGGGACGCTGCTTTTTCTCCGGCCTCGTCACCGTCGAACAGAAATACAACGCCCTGTCCGATGCGGGCCACCGTCTGGGCATGGTAGTGGCTCACCGCAGTGCCGGTGGTGGCAACGGTGTTGTTGAATCCATGCTGGTGCAGAAGCAGGGCATCCAGGTATCCTTCCACGAAAACAGCATATCCGGTTTTTATAATATGGGGCCGCGCCTTATCGATACCGTACAAGGTCGTTCCTTTTTTGTAGAGCTCAGAGTCCGGAGAGTTCAAGTACTTTGGTTCATCTTTGCCGGACGATCGTCCGCCGAAAGCAATAATCCGTTCCCGGTAGTCCCTGATGGGGAACATGATCCTTCCCCTGAACCGGTCAAAATAGTCGTTTCCTGATTGTTTTTTCATGACGATGCCGAGGGCTGCCGCCATCGGCATCGGTATCTGGTGCGATTTGAGAAATGATACCGCGGTGTCCCATGCGTTGGGTGCGTATCCAACCATGAAGTCGTTGATCGTCCTGGTGCTCAGTCCCCGCTCAACCGTGAGGTACTGAAAGGCCTTTTTCCCGGACGGGTGGGAAAACAGAAGGGAATGGTAATACCCTGCAAGCTGTTCGTTGATGGCGTAGTATGTTGTCCGGTTGTTGTCGGAATCCCTTTCTTCGAGCCGCACCCCCGCGATCTGCGCGAGGTGCCTCACGGTATCAGGGAATGTTTCGTTTCTGATCCGTGTGAGAAAGCTGATAACATCACCACCTGCTCCGCACCCAAAACAATGAAAAACACCTTTCTTTTCACTGACGGTAAAAGAAGGTGTTTTTTCATTGTGGAAGGGGCACAGTCCTACAAAGTTTTCACCGTTTTTTTTTAACGTTACATAGCCGCCTATGATATCAACTATGTTTATCCGCTCTTTAATTTCTTTGATTTGATTATCCCAGGTGTATCCCATGAACGCATCCTGTCATAGACAATCACAGATAGGATAATTTTTTCAATTTCTTGTACACGCGTTTCTTTGCTGCGATCTCTTTTCTCTTCCGTTCGACGCTGGGCTTTTCGTAATACTCGCGTTTTCTGAGCTCTGTCTGAATGCCGGCCCGTTCAACGAGCTTTTTGAATCTTCGCAGAGCCTGCTCGAAGTTTTCTCCGTCTCTCACAATTACGCTGGTCATGAATATCCTTCCCTCCTTTCTTTTCTGGAATCGAAAAATTAGTATATACAGAATAAGCGGTTAGTCAATAGATACTGCTTTCTTCGTTTACCTGCCGGACTATGATGCCGGACGCCACTGGTTCAAGCACCTTCCCGGAAAGGATCATGGCAGTAAGCCGGGATCGTCACGAGAAGAAGCGGTCTCTCAATCTGAACATACGGATCAGTGCAACCCAGCCCGCAAGCATTATGAGGTACGGCAACAGGTCGCCCGGGTTGAACGCGCCGCCGGACTGCTCGCACATGCAGCCCGAAGACTTCGATTTCTGCGTCGAAAAGCCGTCTGCACCTGAAGCCGGATAGATCGTGGTGTTTCCGTACGGGTCCGAAGAAACAACCTGGAACGAATACCGGGTATTGGCGTTGAGCCCGGTGAGATCGAAACGATGCGCCACTGTCATGGTCGTCGTGCCCGAGGTTTTTGTCGTCCCCGTGGGATTGGATGCCACCCAATAGGTCACGTAGCTGGTACTCAACCGGTCTGTTGCCCAGGTAATCGAAGCACCGGATGTGCTGACCAGGGAGCTGTTGACATCAGAGATGACAGGCCCTGTTGTCGGTGTCTGTGTTCGTGCTGCAGCCTGTACCAGGTTCAGTGCATTGAGCATACCGTCCCCCCACTCGTTGTTTGGGAGCGTGCCGGTAAAGGTGTTCGTCGTTGCGCTCGATCCGAGCAGGGACATCGTCTGCGTTATGGTGAGGGCATCGTTTCTGTCGAACAGGAGTGCGACTGCGCCCGTCACATGCGGACTTGCCATGCTGGTACCCAGGTCTGCAAGGTGATGGCCGTCCGGTGTTATCTGGTCTGCGGAAAAGGATGCCTGGGAAGAGAGGGCTGATACAATGACCTCGCCCGGCGCCGTAATGTTCGGTTTTATGCCGGTCGCAGCAGGATCCGGAGTAGGA
>JAJYLM010000045.1 GCA_021787655.1 bacterium | reverse complement strand
ACAACAACCGAAAGCTGTGGGCAGGTGCATGGCCGTTTCACGTCGGCATGGCCCTTATTGCTCTGTGGTTTGTAGCCTTTGTCCTGGGACTGCATGCAGGTATCGTGCTGAGGATCGGCCTCGTCCTGCTGATCGCTTTTCCGGTCTATCTCTTCCTGGTACGGCTCATCAATTCCAGGATGAGGACCGTGTCTTCCCCGCTGGAATACTTCAACCTGTTAATCTTCATTGCGATAGGCGTACTCGGTGCTGCCCTGGCAGCATCCGGCCAGATCGATTCAGGTGCAGTTCGTCACTACTTCATAAGTCTCATCATGTTCCATCCCGTTGCGCCGCCGGAATCGATGCTCTTCCTGTCTCTACTTGCGTTGTCGGAATTCTTTCTGATCTATTTTCCCAACAGCCGCATGCTGCACATGGTCAGCAAGTATTTCACGTATGACAAGGTCAGCTGGGAAGGACATTAGACAAGGTACTGAAAAGGAGCATGACAATGCCGCAAACTGTAAAAAAGGAAGAAGCGAACATGGAAAAAAATAACAAACAAACAGAAAAGAAACAAAAGAGAAGCTACCCGTTCTATGCGGTCGAGAACCCCGTCGAGGAAAACCGTATACACGTTTTCGTCGAAACACTGGGGGCCGTTCTGAAAGACGAGAAGTACAAGCTGCTGCTGGACCTCTATCTGAATACGTGCGCAAGCTGCAATTCCTGCGCAGAACAGTGCCATCTCTACCAGACAACGCACGAAGAAAAAGATCTGCCTGCATACCGATCCAACCTCCTCAGGTCCGTGTACAGGAAGTACTATACGACGAGCGGGAAGGTGCTCGGCAGGTTTGTCGGGGCAAAGGCCCTGGAAGAGTCCGACATCGATGCCATGATAGAAAGTTTCTACCGGTGTACCATGTGCAGGAGGTGTGCAGTCGAATGTCCGATGGGGGTCGACAATGCGCTCCTGACGAGGATCGGCAGATGCCTTCTCGGTGCGCTCAACATCGCACCCAAGAACTTTACGCTCAGCAGCACGCAGGAACTGACGGGTATCGGCAATACGTCAGGCATACCGAAGGAGGCCTTCATCGATACGCTCGATTTCCTGCAGGACGAAATCAAGGACATGACCGGGCACGCCGTCGAGTTTCCTCGCGACAAGGTCGGGGCAGAGTATATGTTTATAGCGCCGGTGAGCGACTACATCATGGAGGCAGACACGCTCATGGGGACCGCAATGGCGCTGCAGGCAGCGGGCGCAGACTGGACCATCGGGACATCGTTTTACGATGCGATCAACTACGGGCTCTTCTATTCGGACGGGATCACCAGTGATATCCTGAACAAGCTTCTGGCAGAAGCCGAGCGACTGAAGGTCAAGAAGATCCTGATCGGAGAGTGCGGACACGCGACCAAGGCTGCGAAGCTCTTTACCGACGTCTTTGGAAAATACAAGTTTCCTGTCCGGAACATCATGGAGTACACAGCGGAAGCCATCGAACAGGGGAAACTGAAGTTGAACCCGAAGGTAAACACGGAAACAGTGACGTACCACGACCCCTGCAACCTCGGAAGGGGGCTCGGCATCTATGAGCCGCCCCGCGATATCGTGAAGGCAGCGGTCATGCATTTCGTCGACCTCCAGCCGAACCGCGAGAAGAACTATTGCTGCGGCGGCGGCGGCGGGAGTGTGACAGTCCAGGACCTCCACGATTTCAGGATGAATCTCGCAGGTATCAAGAAGGTGGAACAGATAAAGGCTTCCGGTGCAAAATATATCGCAGCCCCGTGTGCCAATTGCAAAAAGCAGCTCAAGGAACTCGTCGAATACCACAAATTACCGGTGACGGTGATCGGGGTGCACGATCTCCTGATAAAGTCACTCGTGTTTTGATTGACGAACAGACGCACTCCAGGAAACGGAGCGATGAGCGGCAGGGGAAACGTCCGGCGCACAGGGTCAGCCCTTGATGGCTTTGTAGAACTCTTCTTCCTTGATCGACTGGATCCAGAGCATGTCGGCGACCATGCTGAAATCGGGGATTTCCGATTCGCTGATGTCCTTGAAGACAAGGGAGATGTCGGTCCACCGTGCTGCGATCTGCCGCATCAGGGTGACTGCCTTTTTGTTTGAAAATCCTTCCAGGAAATCGGCATACATCTTCCTGAATGCACCGCCGCCGGTCCCCCGTTTCTCGATGACCTGGTACGCGAAACGTGCAAGCCACTCCCAATCAGGCAGGTCTTTCCACCCGGTGATCTTCTTCGATGCAAGCTGCATACCCTTGACCCCGTACCCTTCGAAGCCCCCCGGCGACAGCATGACGGCTGCGTTTGATGCAGACGCTTTTGCGAACAGCTTCTTTTTCTGCAGGCTGATGTCCGGCCGCGGGACCGGGGCAAAACGCGCGTGCTCGCCCTCCGGGAAGTTCCCGTGGATGATGCCCTCGATCAGCGTGCCGAACCCGCATGCCGTCAGACCTTTGCGCTCGGTGTCTGAGATATATGCCCTGTTCTGTTCAAGGTCATATCCCCAGAGAACAACGGCATGACCCGGGAAATGTGTTTTGCTCTTGTAGTAGTCGAGGTAATAGATATCCGTTCTCAGGAGTACGGGTATGCCCTTGTCGATGCTCGTAACGAGGGCTTGCCGGATCTCGTCCTCCCGGTCCGTTTCAAGCCACGCAAACCCGGCCCCGATGTTGTCGAAGAATTTCTTTTCGATGTCCTCGGAACGGTAGTGCATCATCCTCTGGGGCTTCAATCCTTCGATGTACCAGAAGGCAAGGCCCTCTCCCGCGCCGAAGCATTCCGCCTCGGACAGATCGTACCCGTAAAATTGCATCAGGTCGCTCAATGCCGTCGACGCACAGTGTTTGCCGGGCTTATGGAACCAGTGTTCTATGATTTTGTCCGTCATGGCTGTATCCTCATTTCGCGGGTTTGTTATTGCAGGAGCTGGTGAAGGATGCGCTTGCCTTCTTCCACCCCGGGCTGATCGAACGGGTTTATCTGGTGCAGGTACCCGGTAAAGACGACCAGCAGTTCGAAGAATACAAACAGTTCCCCGAGCGTTTTCGGCGTCAGGACGGGCAGGGATATCGTTATGGACGGCCGCGACGAGTTGATGAGAGACATCTTCGTTGCATTCATTTCAGCATGGAGCAGCATGTCCAGCGTCTTGCCGAACAGGTTCTTGAACTCCACGTCGACCGGCGGCACCGGTATGATCTTCTTTTCCTTGATGGCAGTCCGGGCAATCTCCAGGAAGGTAATCAGCTTGTCAGCCGGTCCTTCCTTGTAGAGCTGGAGCTGCGAGTGCTGGTCCGTTACGCCGAGTGCCCGGACCGGCGTACTGCCAGTATAGATCTCCTTGCCGTCCCTTGAGTGTTTCTTCCCGAGGCTCTCTGCCCACAGCTGGGCGATCCACTCCGTGAAGTCCATGAGCTGCGACGAGTAGGGCATGAAGATCATGATGTTTTTGTTCAACTGACGGTACATGAGATAATAGATTGCAGCCGCCTCGCCGACGTTCAGCCCCTTGTTTTTGACGAATGAATCCCTGACCTTCCGTCCCCCCTCCAGAAATTCCTGTACGGGAATGCCCATGAGTGAAGCCGGGAACAGTCCTACCGGAGACAAAACGGAGTATCTTCCTCCGAGGCTCCGGGGGATTGCGAGGACCGGGATGGCATACTTTTGCGCCAGCCGTGAGAGTGCCCCGCTGTCCGGCGTGGTTATGAAGACGAAGTGCCTGCCCAGGGACTTGACGCCGAGTGCCTTCTTGAAGTCATTGATGAGCAGGAATACCTGCGCCATCGTCTCGATCGTCTCGCCGGATTTGCTCACGGCGACCACGAGCGTTTTCTTCAGGTTGACCTGCTGCAGCGTCGCAGAAAACAGGGCGGCGTCGATATTGTCGAGTACGAAGAGCCGCGCTTTTGATCGTGCCTGTGCAGCGAGGGCCTGGTGAATGGCACGGGTGCCGAGGGCAGAGCCCCCGATCCCGAGGACAAGAATATCCGAATAACGCGCAGCGGGGTATTTTTGTGCCAGGGATTGTATCGCCCTGACCATGTCCGTATCGTCGAGAACGGACAGGAACCCCATCCGGTTGTTTGCTGCAGACTGAAGGATGTCTTCTGCAGTCACGTTGACCCTGTCCTGCACGGCCATAACGGCGTTCGCCGAGAGGCCGTCCCTCGAAGCGAGGTACTGGCTCATGGCAAAACTCGTGTTGACTGTTATATCTCCGATATTCATACGTTACCGCACGATAAAAACATGTCGCGGACAACCGCCGGGATGACGCACGCCTTCATGGTCGCAGGATTGATCGCAACGGTCACCGTGTGCGCCGTGGCAACGACCCTGTTGTTGTCGCCGTCGTTCGTTATGACGTAGTCGAGGGTGAATGCCCGGTCTTTCATCTCTCTGAGCTTGACGTGGATGGTCAGCATGTCGTCCGCAACTGCAGCGCTCTTGTAGTGGATGCATGCCTCCACGAGGACAAAATCGATGCCGTATTTCAACCGGTCCTTGACGGATATGCCGGCAGTGCGCAGAAACTCAATACGGGCGACCTCGAGGTAGGTCATGTAGCTGACATTGCTGACAATGCCCTGTGCATCGGTCTCGGCGAACCTGACCCGCAGCTGTGTCGATACGTTGTATCCTTCCATAATCAATGCCTCAATAAACGGAAAAAAGCCTGGTGATACGGGTCAGGATGACCGGGTGGGCAAGCAGCCCCTGGATCCTGAGCTTGCCGCTGAACAGCAGACCAAGGACCTCCCTGCCGGTTTTGTCGAAGTAGTACGGCAGTCCTGCCTTGATCTTCAGGGTGCTCAGTTTCAGGATATTGTCCGAGTCTGTTTCAATGGTGAGCTTGCACGGCGTCCTGACCCCGTCGTGAACGACCACGCTGCCCCGGGTGCACACCAGCGTCAGACTAACCTCGATGTCCCGTGCGACGATCGCTATGTTGCCGTCCAGTGCAGCGAGGTCTTTCTCCCGCTCCGGATGGTTCGCAAGGTTCTGCGAGATAAGGTCCCGTATCATGCCTGCAAGCCCGTTGTCCCGGGCGTCCGTGTTGAGCTCTATCGATGCCATCGTATCAGAATGCCTGCTTCAGTATCTTGAGCGTTTCCGCAGGATCGAAGATGGGCTTTGCATTGTAGACGATCGACCCGTCAGATATGGCGTCTTCGGCGACCTGCTGGAGACCTTCTTCCTGAACACCGACGTCCCTGAGCTTCTGCGGCATTTTGACGCGCTTGGTCAGCGTCCAGATTGCCTCTGCGGCCTTATGGGCCGCGTCTTCATCAGAAAGGCCCTGTATGCCGACACCCATCGCCTGCGCTGCAAGACGGTATTTGTCTGCAACTGCATCGAGGTTGTACTCCATGCAGTACGGCAGGAGGATGCTGTTCGCGACCCCGTGGGGAACGCCGAACCTGCCGCCGACGCTGTGCGCCAGCGCATGCACCACGCCGACCTGCGCATTGCCGAAGGCAACACCTGCCAGGTTCGCCGCAATCTGCATCTGGCCCCGTGCAAAAATGTCCTTGCCGTTGTCCACGGCCTTCGGTAAAAATTCCACGATCAGCCGCAGCGCGTGGAGTGCGAGTCCGTCCGTTATGGGCGTCGCCTGCTGGGAGTGGAGCGCCTCGATGCAGTGGCTCATGGCATCCATGCCCGTACCGGCAGTTACGTTTGCCGGCATGCTGATGGTCATCAGGGGGTCGAGTATCCCGACGTTGGGGATGATGAAGTTGTCTGCATAGAGAAGTTTTCTGTGCTTCGCATGGTCTTTTATCACCGCCGCGTAGGTGACCTCGCTGCCGGTCCCGGCAGTCGTCGGGATAACGATGTGCGGCGTGATCGGCGCGGTGAGGAAATTGATCCCGGAATGGTCCTCTATCTTTCCGCCGAGTGCCAGGACGATCGCAATACCCTTTGCCGTATCGATGGAACTCCCTCCGCCGACTGTTACGATGCAGTCTGCACCGACGGACTTTGCATAGTCAGCGCCCTTGTTCACGATGTGGGTGCCGGTGTCAGGTTCAATGTCGGAAAACATGCCTGCGAACTTCGTGGACAGGGCCTTCTTTACCTTCTCCACCATCTCGCTCTTTTCGAGGAATTTGTCGGTCACCAGCATTACCTTTTTCCCCTTCAGTGCGTCGACTTCAGACAGCACCTCGCTTGCGGCGCCTTTGCCAAAGATGATCTTGGTGGGGTTCCGGAATATAAAGTTCAGATCAGCATCATACATAACACAGCTCCTTTGCTTGCATTAAGCAGGGACCTACTCCCGGACGTCCATGGGCGGGCCCCTGCAGACCACATATGTGCATCAGCCCTGCAGCTTACTCATCCACAAACTTGGTGTCTATCATGGTTGCAGAATCGACCAGGTCCTGTGCTGCTTTCACGAAGCGGACGATGGTCGGCAGGTCGCCTTTGAGCTTGAGCTTGCCCTGCATCATTCCCTTGACCGGGTCGAGCTCCTTCTTGAGGACTGCCTTCCACCGCGCGTACCCGCCGGAGATCACGAATTTTGCCGTATTTGCTTCGTCCACGGATACCCGTTTCGCCTCTTTGCACACGCCGTGGTAGAGATCGAGCCAGACGCCGACCGCCGTTTCACCTTCCTTGAGCTGCTTGCTCAATACAGGGTCCTGGCGCGCCTTCTGGAGCGCATTCTCGTCGTCGAGCTGAAGGATAAGAGAAATAGTGCCGTGCTCCCAGTTTGCTCCGGACTCCTTGTAGTTCGGGTTTGAATTGATCTTCTCCTTGTACGCCGCTATCCATTCTTCACTTGGGAAAGGGATTGCCATAACACTTACCTCCTTTTTTTCTGCCGGAGACGCTCACGGCCTCCAGGCTCTTATTTTTTACCATACCAATTAAAATACACAAGCAATTTGTCTGTCGCTCATGAGCCTGCACGCATGAGCCTGCGGAGCAGGTCCATCGCACCCTTTACCCTCCGCACCACCTGCGCCTTACTGCTGCCGGTCGACGTGAAGAACACCTCGAGGGATTTCTCTTTCAGGAAGCCAGCAGGGCTCGATTTGATGTACACATCCGGGAATGCGGCCGAGACCCTGTCCAGCTGGTCCCGCAGAACGCTTTCATCATAGCTCCCGGTCTTCAGGGACCGTTCATACCAGACGTTGCGCGGCCCGTGTCTCCGGATCCACGCGGTGACAGAGTCGTCGAAGATGGCGAGCGCTTCAGCGGGTACGCCGGGCAGGCAGACGATCGTTGTCGGGCCCTGCTTCAGGAGTGCCGCGGGCGCCGTGCCTGCAGGGTTGCGCAGCGGCGTTGCCCGTGCCGGGAGCATCGCCATCTTGATCCTGCCCTCGTTCCATCCCTTCGTGTGCAGCAGGCCTTTGCGGTACAACTGGGTGTACCGCCGTTCGAGCATTGCCACGGCCCGCCTGTTTTTCACGATGGTCCGCTTCACTGCACGCGCGACCGAGGCAAGGGTCATATCGTCCGCGGTCGGACCGAGGCCGCCGGTCGTTATGATGAGCAAGGGCCTGGTTGCGAGCGCGGATCGCATGGTTTTGACGATGTCCGAAGCGACATCATCGATGACATGGATGCCCGTGACCCGCAGTCCGAGCATGGTGCAGCTGCGCGCAAGAGAACGGGAGTTGGTGTCAAGGGTCCTGCCGTTGACCAGTTCCCTGCCGATAGCAACAATGACGACACCGGCATTCATGGCTGACTCTGCACGAAGCAGGGAAGCATGATGGCGTGCCGATCAGTTTTTTGCACGGCCGAGGATGGCCAGCGCCGTGCTGCACACGTTGTCGACGGTAAATCCATACTCGCGCATAACCACGTTTCCCGGAGCAGATGCACCGAATGTATCGATGCCGATGGACCTGCCCTTTTCTCCTGCATACCTGAGCCAGCCCTGGGTCGCGCCGGCTTCTATGGTCAGCCGTGCGGTGATGTCCTTCGGCAGGACGGAATCCTTGTACGATGCAGCCTGCTCCTCGAACAGCTCCCAGCTCGGCATGGATACGACCCTCGCCCTGATGCCCTGCTGCAGGAGCATCTGCCGGGCCTCCAGTGCAAGGGGGACCTCGGATCCGCTCGCGATCAGGATGATATCAGGCCTGTTGTCCCCTGCTTCAGCGAGGATGTAGGCGCCCCGCGCAAGCCCCTGCGCTCCCGCCGCTTCCGTTCGTTCCAGCGTCGGTACATTCTGGCGCGTCAGGACCAGCGCAACGGGACGGTTCTTCATCCCGGCTGCAGTTCGCCACGCCTCTGCCGTTTCGTTTGCATCGCAGGGCCTGATGACGACCAGGCCGGGTATTGCACGCAGGCTTGCAAGCTGTTCCACGGGCTGGTGCGTGGGCCCGTCCTCCCCGACGCTGATGCTGTCATGGGTAAAAATGTAGATCACGCCGAGTCCTGTCAGTGCCGCAAGGCGGATTGCAGGACGCAGGTAGTCCGAAAAAATGAGGAACGTTGAGCCGAAGGGCAGGATGCCGTGGTGTGCTGCCATGCCGTTGAGCACAGAGCCCATGGCATGTTCGCGGACGCCGAAGTGGATGTTTCTGCCGCCGAAGTTCCACGTTGCACCGACAGTGCCCTGCGGGTCACGGGGCGCACTGCGCGGGTTCCCGAAATCCCCAAGGCCCTTGAGGACGGTATGGGTCGATGGGTTCAGATCGCATGACCCTCCGATGAGGTTGGGGAGTGCCGGTGCAAGTGCGTTGAGCACCTTGCCTGAGGCCACGCGTGTTGCCATGCCTTTTGGATCCGCAGGGAATGAAGGAATGCCCTTGTCCCAGTCCCCGGGGAGCTGCCCCTTCATGAGAAGGCCGAGCTCCCGGGCAAGGTCCGGGTAAGCCTGTTCGTATGCTTGCACGAGTGATTCCCAGCGCGTCTGAGCCTGCCTGCCTGCATCCTGCGCCTGCCTGAAGCGGGTGAGTGCCTCTTCGGGTATGTAAAAATCAGGCTGCGCAGGCCAGTTCAGCTGCTGCTTGGTCAGCGCTGTTTCTTCTTTGCCCAGGGGCGAGCCGTGTGCCTCGAAGGAATCCTGCTTTTTCGGCGAGCCGTACCCTATGTGCGTCCTGACAAGAATGAGCGAAGGCCGGTCTTTTTCCTTCTTTGCCGATCGGATGGCGTCACGGATCGCGTGGACATCGTTTCCATCCCTGACCGGCACCGTGTGCCAGCCGTAGGAGGCAAAGCGCTGTGCGCGGTTTTCAGTAAACGTCACGTCTGTCGAAGATGCAAGCGAGACACGGTTGTCGTCGTACAGGTAAATGAGCTTGCCCAGGCCGAGGTGCCCGGCAAGTGAGGCTGCTTCCGAAGCGACCCCTTCCATGAGGTCCCCGTCGCCGACGATCGCATAGGTGTAGTGGTTGATGATCTTATACCCGGGACGGTTGTACCGCGCCGCGAGGTACGCCTCTGCGATTGCCATGCCGACACCGTTGGCAAAACCCTGTCCCAGGGGCCCGGTCGTGACCTCCACGCCCGGCACGATCCCGCGCTCCGGATGCCCGGGGGTAATACTTCCCCACTGCCTGAACTGCTTGATCTGCTCGAGCGGGATCGCGTACCCGGTCAGATGAAGCAGGCTGTACAGGAGCATGGATCCGTGTCCGGCAGAGAGGATAAAGCGGTCCCTGTCGAACCAGCCGGGGTCTGCAGGGTTGTGCTTCAAAAATCCGGTCCACAGCGCATATGCCATGGGCGCTGCACCCATGACCATACCCGGGTGGCCGCTGTTCGCCTTTTCAATTGCATCGAGAGAAAGGAACCGTATGGTATTGATACAGAGATCGTCCTTGCCTGAAGATGGTGCTGCTGCGCGTTTCGTGTTCATTGTACTGTAACTCCTTTTATCCTTAATCTGTCCGGACCGATACGGGACGTTGTACCGCATCACCCGGAAAATGCAATTCCTTTCCTTGCCGTTGTCGATCCGGGATACCTCTGTGCTCCCGCCCTTCCGTCAGCAATCTGTTATGCTGCAGCCAATCATGTCCGGTCACAATGGCCTACCTGTGTGCTGCAGCGTACGCCGCTGCACCCACGACACCTGCATGGCCATGGAGCCGGGATTGGACAACGCTGAGGTTTGTCAGTGCACTGCCCAGGGCGCGGTCGCGGATGCCGGTATCTACCATAGACACGAGCTCAGGCATGCCCTCGACCACACCGCCGCCGAGGATCAGCTT
This sequence comes from bacterium, assembly GCA_021787655.1. Lineage (GTDB taxonomy): Bacteria > JAMCPX01 > JAMCPX01 > JAMCPX01 > JAMCPX01 > JAJYLM01. The sequence continues at coordinate 4,688 of JAJYLM010000045.1, read as the reverse complement.
GCACGGGTTGAACGCATGGACAAGGCTCACGGCTCCGGCAATCAGTGCCTCTGCTGTCTTCCGGACAATCTCCAGGGCGAGCGCGTCGCCGCTGTGCGCTGCGCCGGACACGGTCTGTGCGGTTATGGCACTGATGTTGCCCTGTGCGAGACGCAGCAGCCCGGCACCTGCACCGGGGTCCCTGGCAGCTGCCTGCTGTGCATCCCGTGCGATCGCCCATCCGCCTGCCATGGCTTCGAGGCACCCATGGTTGCGGCAGGTACACACAGGTCCGTTCAGGTCGATGACAAGGTGACCTATCTCACCTGCCGTGTTGCTGCATCCGGTCAGCATCTGACCCCTGCTCACGATGCCGCCGCCGATACCGGTCCCGACGAAGACGCATACCAGGTCGCTGCAACCCCTGCCTGCGCCGAATTGCCACTCCCCCCATGCTGCTGCACGCACGTCGTTGGTCACAGCGACGGGTATGCCGAGGGTACTGGCAAGCATCTCCTGGAGCGGAACATTGTGCCAGCCGAGGTTCGGGGAAAAGACAACGGAACCGTTTTGAGGATCGATTTGTCCGGCCATGCCGACGCCCGCAGCCCGCGGCCTGCTGCCGATACTGCCGGAGATTTCGTGCACCATACCAGCAATGCCGGTCTCCAGTTCACGGGCGCCTGAATTGGCTGGTGTTTCCCGCCGGATAGAGTGCAGCACTGTCCCGCTGTCATCGACGCCAGCCACCTCGATCTTGGTCGCGCCGATATCTATGCCTATTGTCCATATATGTTCTGTCATGGGTATTCCCTGCAGAGGGAAGCTCGCTGTTCTCCGCAGCGGCTGCGGATCAATCATGCAGTGAACCTGATTCAGTGCTACCACTTACCGGGTATGGTTGACAAGCGTATTGATAAAGAAAGGCCTGAACGCGTTGCCGGATGGTATTGTCGGCGTTCTCCGTGTTGCGCGTGTGTAAATAGATGGCGGTTTGCTGAGCTAACCTGTTGAAAGATAAAACGTTCGGCACGCCTTCTGTCCCCCGAATAAGTTTAACCGCTTTTTACACGGCCGTAATTCAGCCGCAACACCGCAACGGTACCTTATGAGCGCACGTAAATACAAAAACAAAAAAACACAAAGGAGAAAGCATGAAAAAACATTTGAGCAAGATTCTGGTTTTGGTGGTTGGCTGTATTGCGATGTTCAGTACAGCATCCTACGCATACCAGATTAACGACGACCTGAATATCGGAGTGAAGGCCTATCTGAACGCCATGGAGGCGTCCGGAGACCACTTCAACGCGTCCACCGTCGGACAGACACAGGCTGATACAAATTCAGCGAACGCAAACGGTGTACGGTTGTCACGGGCGTACCTGATCGCGATCGGACGGATCAATAAACAATTTTCAGGGAAATTCACCCTTGATGAGGCATACTCTGACCCCACAGCATCCAACGGCAGGGGCGATGTATTTGTCAAATACCTGTACGGTATCTATACGCCGGCAAAAGACATCGCAGTACGGTTCGGACTGACGGAAACACCGTGGATACCGTATGAAGAGGGGCTGTGGAATTACCGGTTCGTATCTGAAACAGCACCTGATTATGAAGGGTTTATGCCCTCGAGCGATCTGGGGCTGGCTGTGGTCGGGAGCCTGTTCGACAAGCTGATCGATTACCATGTCATGGTTTCAAACGGTGAAGGCTACCAGTCGCAGCAGAACGGCAGGGGCTTTGCCGGTGCAGCGAGAATAGCCTTGAATATAAAGCCTTTCATTTTTAACATATTCGGTATGGATGAAAGCATGCACAACGGCATTCCTGATTACAACCCCAAGCGTGCGATTGCAATGCTGGTATATACCAACAGCCTGCTGCGGGTTGCCGGTGATTTTATGTGGGCAGACGATCACATTACATCCGCAGACGCGGGCAAAGCGAAATTCAACCACGGCTACGGCTACGAGTTCTGGGGCTTTCTGCGCATACCCGGTGAGGAAAAGCTGAGGATTTTTGGACGGTATCTTGAGATGAACCCGAACGGGAGTGACGCTTATACTCCGGTGAGCGGGAAGGTAGCACCGACCACCAGCATCGGAAGCACCAACCTCTATTCAACGGAACTGCTGAAATTCGTCAACACGACACAGAACACCTGGGGACTCGCGGGCATCAGCTATGACATCTCGAAAGAGACCATCGTGGCGCTTGATTACAACATTTACACCCTTGACGGCTACAACCTGTCCAGCCAGAAGAAAACATTTACGGACCAGGCGGTTGCCCTGAACCTGCGGTTTGCGTTTTAACGAGAACAATCAAAAAGCATGAAGGAGGAAACAATGAAAAAGTTAGCACGGAAATTAGAGAGTACGTATCTGCTCCTGACAGCAGATATCCGGGTAAAGATGATGCAGATGAAGCGGCTGATCGGGCTTAGCCTGCTGACCCTGGTGGCACTTGTCCTCGGGTTTGCAAGCATGCCGCAGTCTGCACGTGCCGGAGAAGCGCTCGCCGGTGCAGGTTCGACATTCGTCTATCCGGTGATGACGAAGTGGTCGTATGAATACAACAAAAAGACCGGCGTCAAGATCAACTACCAGCCCATCGGCAGCGGAGGCGGAATCCAGCAGATCATCGCAAAAACCGTCGATTTCGGGGCAAGCGACGCGCCGCTCACAGCAGATCAAATGAAGGAACACGGGCTTATTCAGATGCCGGACACTTCCGGAGGTGTTGCAATAGCCTACAATATACCGGGTGTTGGCAAGGGACTGAAATTTACGCCTGACCTGCTTGCAGATATCTACCTCGGCAAGATAACGAACTGGGACGACGCCAGGATCAAGGCGATCAACCCCGGCATGAAACTGCCCAATTTCCCGATCATCGTCGTCCACCGTTCAGACGGCAGCGGCACGACCTTTATCTTCACCTCGTATCTCAGCGATATCAGCCCTGAGTGGGCATCGAAGGTTGGCCATTCCATATCAGTGAACTGGCCGGTCGGCATCGGCGGCAAGGGCAATCCGGGTGTCGCGGGCTTTATCACCAAGACCCGTGGTAGCGTCGGCTATGTGGAGCTTGCCTATGTACTGCAGAACAAGATGACCTACGGTCCGCTCAAGAACAAAGAAGGTGTATTTGTCTGGCCGACCATAGCAAGTTCACAGGCGGCAGCAGCGACGGTCAAGACGATACCCAGTGATTTCAACATCATGTTTGTGAATGCGCCGGGTAAGGATTCATACCCCATCGCAGGGTTTACCTATCTGATCATCTACAAGCACCAGACAAATCCGGCAAAGGCACACGCACTTCTGAACTTTGTCCACTGGGTGTATACGGCACAGGGACAGGCCATGGCAAAATCTCTCGATTACGTTCCGCTACCGCCGAGTATCATCAGACAGATAGATCAACAGCTGAAGGAAGTCACGATCAAATAAGTACATGAAATAAACTCACTACCCCCTGGGATCCCGCAGCTGCAAAGCACCGGGGTCCCTTTTTTTTCGAAGCACACCATGGTCTGGCTGTCTGAGAACAGACACCGGTATCTTGAAATTATGCGGGGATGTGATACGAGCTTACTATAGAATCCGTTCCATGCAGTACTCAGAGGAGGACGTATGAAAAAACAGTATCTTCTGGCAGTCTGTATCATGCTTCTTATCAATGCGTGCACAGGCAGTCCGGGATCAACCACAGCGTCAGTACCGTCCTGCCCGCAGCCCGTCATGAATATACCCCAGCAACAAATACCAGACGGCAGGTCTATTACGCCGCTTGGGAGCCAGATCATGGTCGGGTCATTCCCGGATGCCCTCCTCATGTCGAAAGACGGCACCAGACTCCTTGTCCTGAACAGCGGCTATGGCAGGGCGTGGCAATACTGGGACTGCACGGACACCAACCTTCAGCCGATCCTGCAGTACCAATCCGTATCGGTGATCAACACAACTGCATCACCGTTGACCATTACGTCACAGATCATACCCGGCTACGGCACGGCAGGCGCAGGTTTTTCATATCCAGCTTCGGTGAATCAAGGCAGCAATACCCTCTTTCAGAGTATGATCCTGAATAACGCAGGGACCGAGGCCTATGCAGCAGGCGGCGGCGGCAACGATGTGTTCCGGATCAATATGCAGACCATGTCTATTGACTACACCTATGCGACCAACGAATTTCCGGCTGCAGTTGCAATCAGTCCGGACGATGCAACGCTGTACGTGGCTGAGATGCTCTCGGATACCGTGAGCGCATACAACGTTTCCACGGGCACCCTGATGAACAGGGTCGATCTTGACAACTCCGGGAACAGGACGGACGTCGACCCGTATGCCCTCGCTCTTTCGAAGGACGGCAGAGACCTCTTCGTTGCCGAGCAGGGGTCTGATGCCCTCGATGTAATCGACACCGCATCGTTTACCATCGTCCATTCAATCCCTGTGGGCTCGCACCCCGAGGCGTTTGCACTGACCAGCGACGGGTCCACCCTGTACGTTGCAAATGCGAACAGCGATACCATCAGCGTCGTCAGTACCTCGTCATTTACCGTCACCGCGACCATACCTCTGGCACCGTACGCCGGTGCTCCTGACGGCAGCATGCCGGTGTCCCTTGCCCTGAGCCCGGACAACAGCACCTTGTATGCAGCGCTTGCCGGGGAGAATGCCGTGGCTGTGATAACA
>JAJYLM010000044.1 GCA_021787655.1 bacterium | reverse complement strand
TCCCCGGCAGGCCCTGAACCACCCGCGGTGGAGGATGGGAAAGAAGATTACGATCGATTCTGCAACCATGATGAACAAGGGGCTCGAAGTAATAGAGGCGAGGTGGCTCTTCGATCTGAAGCCCGGACAGATAGAGGTCGTTGTCCATCCGGAAAGCATCATCCATTCGATGATCGAGCTGACGGACGGAGCTGTGCTTGCGCAGATGGGGGTTCCGGACATGAAACTGCCGATAGCGTATGCCATGAACATGAGGAAGCGCATTCCCCTCGGCACGAAAAAGCTCGACTTCCTCAGCATCGGGTCGCTGAACTTTCTCAGGCCGGACCTCACAAAATTCAAATGTCTCGGGATCGCTCTGGACGTCATCAGGAAGCGCGATGATTCAGCGGTCGTCATGAATGCCGCAAACGATTGTGCGGTCGGGGCTTTTCTCGCAAACAAGATCAGATTCACGGATATCGCAGACATTGTTGAATATGCGGTCGACAGATATTATTATAAGCCGGTTGACTCCGTCGAGGACATTCTTGCTCTGGACCGGGAGGTCAAAATCTATGTTGAGGAAAGGATAGATAAAAAGTGTTGAGTATAATCTCTGCAGCGATCGTCATAGCGATCCTCATATTTGTTCACGAGCTCGGACATTTTACGTTTGCAAAATTGTTCAGAGTCAAGGTCCTTGTTTTTTCTCTCGGATTCGGTCCCGCTCTCCTGAAGAAAAAGATCGGAGAGACAGAGTACCGGCTTTCCGTGCTGCCCCTGGGCGGATACGTGAAAATGCTGGGGGAAAACGACGACGACGAAAAAGCGGAACCCATACCTGCGGAGGACGTGAAGCGCAGCTATGCCGGCCAGGCAAACTGGAAAAAGCTGCTCATCCTGATTGCCGGTCCCCTGTCCAACTGGATATTCGCCATGTTCCTCCTCTGGATCGTCTTTATGCGCGGCGTACCGTTCCTTAAAACGACCATCGGTGAGGTGGAGAAGGGGAGTCCTGCCTCTGCGGCAGGCATCAAGACGGGAGATACCATCGCCCGGATTAACGGACAGAACGTCGATGGATGGGACGCAATGAAAAAGATCATCGTTGCCGGTGGCGGTAAGAGTATGGTGATGACCATTCTCCGCGGCAATAAGCCGTTCACCGTTGACGTACAGCCGAGGATACAGACGGAAAAAGACGTTTTCGGAGAACCCGTATCGACTCCCGTCATCGGTATCCTGCCGGCGGGCGACTATACGGTGAAACGAAGCAATCCGTTCGAAGCAGTTGTCCTGGCGGGGAAGGAGTCTGTCAGCATTTCGTATCTGGTGGGGCTCTCGCTGGTCAAACTTGTCGAAGGAAAGATACCCACGAAAGACCTTGGCGGGCCTATTCTGATCGCACAGCAGGCTGCCCATCAGGCAAAGCGCGGGATAGAAGCCCTGATGTATTTTACCGCTCTCATCGGTATTAATTTTGCGCTGCTCAACATCCTTCCCATACCCGTGCTTGACGGGGGAAATGTGATGTTTACCCTGATCGAGGCCGTGATCAGAAAACCGATCAATAAGAAGGTAAAGCTTGCAATCATGCAGCTCGGGGTCGTGTTCATTATCCTGCTGACCGTGTTCGTATTTTATAACGACATCACCAGGATCATCACGTCGCACCATTGACCATGCTGCGGCTTGTCATTGATACCGCACTGGGATACCTGGGCATCGGCGTTGCACAGGATTCGGATATTCGTGCGGCCGTCGTTGTGGAACAACCGTCTGCCGTGACGACGCTTGCAGTCCCGCAGCTTGATACGCTGCTGCAATCAACGGGACACAGAAAACAGGAAGTACAGGAAATCGTGGTTTCTGCAGGACCGGGTTCTTTTACCGGTCTGAGGACCGGTCTGAGCCTTGCGAAAGGACTCGGGATGGCCCTGGATATTCCGCTTGTTCCGGTGTCCACGCTCGACGCCATGGTGCATACGGTAGCCATGGGCGACGGCATGTTTGTTGCAGCAGTCGACGGAAAGAACCGGACGATGTACCTTGCCGAATACCGGTGCACGGGTGGCGCGGTTGAAAAAACGGTGCCCGAGAGCGTGATCGTCGAGGGGATGCATGAGCCTCAAAGGCACTATCCCGTCCATCTCGTCGGCAGTGGTGCCGGGCTGTATGAAGCTTTGTTGAAGCACCTGTACCCGTCGGGGATAACCTGGCACCAGCTCGATATACGTGCTATGAGCGGTTCTCTTGCCCGTATCGCACATGAAGGCCTGCACCAGGCCAGACCTGTGCCTGCATCGGACTTCATTCCCCTGTACCTGAGGGAACCCGAGGTACAGATCAAACACAGAAAAGGGGTGACGCATGAAAAAGATTCAGCCGTTTAATTCGCAGGAAGAAATTACCCGGCTCCTGAAGAAGTCCGGGTATATATCGGATGAGGACATATCCACCGCGGTCTATATTGCAGCGCTGCTGGGAAAGCCGCTGCTGGTCGAAGGTCAGCCCGGCGTCGGAAAGACAGAACTTGCAAAGGCCATTGCCAGGTCGCTCTCCATGGAATTGATACGCCTGCAGTGTTATGAAGGCATCGACGATACCAAGGCGATCTACGAGTGGGAATACTCGAAACAGCTGCTGTACGCGCAGCTCCTCAAGGACAAGATCGACGACATCGTCAAAGGAACGAAGGGGCTTGCTGCTGCAATGGACCGGCTGAAAAAGTACAACAGCACGTTTTTTTCGGAAGAATTCCTGATACAGCGGCCGCTGCTCCGGGCGATAGCATCACCGTCGCCGGTCGTTCTGCTGATCGACGAGGTTGACAAGTCCGAGCCGTCATTCGAAGCGCTGCTGCTGGAGGTACTCAGCGATTACCAGATCACCATCCCCGAGATCGGCACCATAACCGCAACATCCAAACCGTTTGTCATACTGACGAGCAACAATGCACGGGAACTCTCGGACGAACTGCGCCGCAGGTGCATTTACCTCTCCATGAACATGCCCGGCAGTGAGCGTCAGACGGAGATCATCAGGTCCAGGCTCAGCGGTATCGTGTCCGATGAGTTTCTCCGTATGATTGGCGGCATGCTTACGTTGATCAATGCACAGGACCTGAAACGGCCGCCCAGCCTGTCCGAGATCATCGACTGGTCGACATCCATGGCATCTGCAGGCATGGACAAGAAAGAGGTCACGCTCTCTTCTCTTGGCAGCCTGCTCAAGGACAGCTCCGACCAGAAGAAGGCATTCGAAGCGTTATGGAAATCGAAGCATCAATAAGGCTGACGACACGGGTTTACAATTTTCTTTCGGGCCTCGGCTTGCCGGTATCGCCCGTGGAGTTTTCACAGGCAGTATACGTGATCGGCATGACAGCCCCCCGGGACCACGAGGCGCTCAAGCGTGCCGTGATACCCATCATGGCACGGAACCGTGAACAGTACACGCTGCTGCACCAGATCTTCGATTTTCTTCGTGCGGCCTCAGGGGACTGGGATAAACTCGGTGAAATGGCCGGCCTGCAGCACATCGATCCCCGTCTCCTGAGGGAAACTGCACCGACCATTGCGAAATTCATCGACTGGGCAAGCCATCCGGAACTCTTCTATCGCCGTTTACAGGAACTCTACACGGACATGCAGACCAGGTATCAGGACAGGATGCTCAATTCCGGCTACCTGCTGCTCTCCGACGCCCTGGAACTGGACAGGACGGGACAAGAACTCGTCGTGCTGGGAAAGGCACTGGAACTCGCCGGGTGGTGTCCCGAGGACATCCGTGCAGTCACGGCTGTCATAGAAAACGTACTCGCATTCGTGCGGCGCGCACTCTCGGAATTTATCATGAACGCCTCGAAAGTCACGGGGCTGACGGCCGCTCTCCACAGTCAGGAACCAAAATCGGGAGAGAAGGAGCTCTGGAACATCCCCTTATCGTTCTTATCGAAAAAGGATATCATCACGATCAACAGCATCATCAGACGCATGGCACTGAGGTTCAGGGACGACGTCAGGAGGAGGCAATACGGCATCATAACGAAGGATGTATCCATACGCCGGACATTCCGGCTGAATGCCGGCAGGGACACGCTCATTCAGCTCGGCTACGGCAAGATCAAAAAACTTGAGTCTCCTCTGGTTGTCCTGTGCGATATTTCGGGCTCCATGAGAAACTATGCGCGTTTTTTCATGCAGTTCATATCGGTCGTCAAGGATACGTTCAAAAAACTGAGGGTGTTTGTGTTCGTCTCCGGTCTCGAGGACGTGACCCGTCTTGTCAAAACGAAACCCGGCGAAGAACTGATCGACAGGATATTTGCCGATTACCGGGAGGCACGGTCGTATACGGATTATGGAAATGTGTTCCGGCAGTTTACCGCGCACCATCTCGGTTCCATCACGTCGAAGACCAGGCTGCTCATCATCGGGGACGGGAGGACGAACTACCAGTATCCGGGCGACGAAGAGCTCGAAATGCTGAAGAAAAGGGTGAAGGACATACTCTGGTTTACACCGGATGAGCAGTACTCGTGGTACACGGGCGACAGCGAGATGAACCTGTACAGCCGCTTTACGGATGAGCTGTTCGTCGTCAGAACGCTGGGCGAATTGCAGACAGCGCTCCAATCGCTGCTGACCGTCTGAACAGTCTGGTGACCGCCTGCAGGCGGAGGGGATTCCGCGGGTCATTGTGCTGGAAGTCCGGAGATCGGGTCATGAGGTTTACAACACGGATGATTTAAAGTATCAGAAAAAATATGGAAAAAAACAATCTTTTCTGGATAATCCTGCTGACAGCGGTCTTTTTCGCAGCATATTTCGTCGGCATCAATGCCCCGATTCAGGAGGTCGACCCTGCGACCTACGCCGAGGTTTCGCGGGAGATGGTTGCATCCCGCAATTATATTTTTCTGCACGATAACTACCGTGATTACCTTGACAAGCCGCCGGTGACCATGTGGCTCATCTCTGCCAGCTATCTGTTGTTCGGCATCACGAATTTCGCCGTCCGGCTCCCGTCGGTTCTCATGGCACTTGTCGCACTGATGGCCGTGTACTGGCTTGGCCTGATGCTGTGGAACAAGCGGTCGGGACTTCTTGCAGCACTGCTCTTCGCCTCTGCAGCAGCGCCGCGCCTCATGATCCAGGACCCGAAGATAGATATGGTGCTCATCGGATTGATGTCCCTCTCGTTTGCGCTGCTGTACCGGGGATTGTCTGACCACCGGTTCCTCTGGCCGGGGTATGCTGCCATGGCGCTTGCCTTTCTGACGAAGGGGCCTATCAGTATCGGTATTCCGGTGCTTGCGTTCGGTGCCTATGCATTCTGGAAGCACGACAGCTCTGTGATTAAAAGACTGAAACCAGTCAGGGGGCTGCTGCTGACCGCTGCCCTCATTCTGCCCTGGTACCTTGCCGTTGCCCTGAGGAGAGGCGACTATACCGCGTATTTCATGCTCTTCAAGCAGAGCTTCGGCAGGTTTTATGCCCATCAGTTCAATTACGGCGGGAATGATCTGTTCTATGTTCATACCTTTGCCTGGGCATTCTTCCCGTGGACATGGTTGTTCCTGACCCTGCTTGTCCAGAGGGTGTTCGCCTGGAGAAAAGGGATCAAGCCGGATGACGGCGAACTGTTCGCGCTCTGGTGGTGGATACTGCCGTTTATCATCCTGTCGCTGGCGATCAGCAAACTGCCTCAATACATATTCTGGCTGTTGCCGCCGGCTGCTCTGCTGACCGGACACTGGCTCGATAAACGGCTTGAGCAGGGTGTCTCTGCCCGTGAAAGCAAGGTGCTTTCCGTTCAGTATCTGTTCATCGCTCTGCCGCTCATTCTTATTGCAGTCATGTTTCTGATATCGTTTCCGCCGGCAACAGCCCTGCCGTGGGGCATCCTTGGTGCCGGGTGTGCTGTCCTTCTTGCTTTTGCGGTGAGCATGAAGACCGGAATCAAAAAGATCGTCGTGCTGTCCGCAGTTTCGATGGTGGTCTTCGATGTGTTGTTTTCAGGATACCTCTATCCTGCGGTTCTGAAGTACCAGCCGTTCCAGGTATTCGGAAAGCAGATTCGGGAGCTGGCTCACGACAGGAAATCCGTCATCCTGTCCTACCGGTATGGAGAACGCGGCACGCTCAACTATTACAGCAGGATGCCGGTCAGGCAGGTCGATACCCCGCAGGAGATCAACCGGTATCTCGCGGTCCACAACCCGTCTTTCTTTGTGACAACGGACAACCTGGTCAAACAACTCGGGGCCATGGGATACACCGTCACCGTGATAAATTCCCTGCCGTTCTATCCGACATCGAGAATGGACAGGTGCTTTGTTCTGAAATGGGACAGGGACAAGTGTCTGACCCATCTGACCATCGGCACCATCAGCGGCACCGCAGGGGAGACTGTCAGCGCACCGTCTGCTGACCGGTAAGCACCGGGGCGTTTTCAGACCTGCTTATCGTAGATCCTGTATGTTTTATACACCGAGCCGCCGATGCGCTGGATGGCACGGTTCATCTGCCGGTTGTCTTCGAGGATCCATGACATCTCAGCCCCCTGGTATCCCTTTTTCAGCCCGTTCAGCCATGTTTGATAGTACAGGAGCGCGCCGATACCGAGATACTGGTACTCCGGTATGACTCCCAGGGTAAAAACCCGCATGATCTTTATCCTGGACTTTGCCATCAGGAACTTAAACACGCCGAAGGGAAACAGCTTTCCGTTCATGGCCTTTGCTGCAACGTTGTAATCGGGCAGGGTCAGTGAAAATCCCGTGGGCTTTCCTCCCACGCTCGCGACCATGGCAAGTTCAGGATCCACGATCTGCTTGAGCGACTTGGCGATGAAATCAAACTCTTCACCGGTCAGGGGGACAAATCCCCAGTTGCGCGCCCATGCCTGGTTGTAAATGCCCTTGATGATTTCTATCTCTTCCTTGAACTTTCTGAGGTTCACATAGCGGAGACTGATGTTGTCCCTGCGTTTGATCTTGTCGATTGACGTATTCAGCATTTCCGGCGTTTGCTGCGCCTTGATATAATATGCGTACAGGTCCTTTGCTTTTTTCAGTCCGAATTTTTCGTAAAAGTCCGGATAGTATTCGGGGTTGTAGGTCATCTCGATGATTGGATCCGAATCGAAACCGTCAACGAGCAGGCCGCATTCGTGGTTCGTGTTGAAATTGAACGGGCCCATGATCCTGGAATACCCGTGCTCGCGTGCCCAGAGCATTGCCCTGCTCAGGAGTGCCTCCGCGTACCGGTACTGCGGCAGGTATTCGAAAAATCCAAAAAATACAGACGGGTCATCCCAGAATTTGATATACCCGTTATCGGCGTGCACCGAGATCGTACCCACGACCTCATTGTTTTCGATCGCCATGAACAGCACGACCGATGCTGTTTTGAAGTAAGGGTTTTTTTCTTTATCGAAAAATTGCATCCTCTCAGAAATAATCGGCGGGACCCAGTGCGGATACGCTTTATAGACCTTCCACGGAAAGGTTATGAATTGTTTCATTTCCTTCCTGCTTTTCACTTCAATAATTTTTAAAGGCATACATTAACCTCCTGTATTTCTTATTGACCGTGTAAGGTTTGGTACCATGGCAGCACAATATGTGTCAATAGTATTGAACAGAAGTTGACTGCTTATTGTGTTGACCACAGGAGCAAAAGTGATACATAATAATAAATTATGGATAAAAATAAAAAGGCTACAGTTTATTTTCTTCTGACCATAGGAATACTGGTCTGTATCAGGCTTGTGTTCATCTTCACACTCAACCTCAGCGATGACGAAGCTTACTACTGGCAATATGCCCGGCACCTGTCATTGAGTTACTACGAACATCCGCCGCTCGTTGCATGGTCGAACTATCTGATGATGAAACTGATGGGCAGTACAGCGCCTGCAGTCAGGATGTCGGCATTCCTGTACTCCATCGGCGATTCCCTGCTCGTCTGGCTGATTGCCGGCAGGATATTGAATGACAAGATGAAGGCGTTCCTGGCAGTGCTGGCCCTGAACATAATTCCGGCCTATGCAGTCGGCGGCCTGATGATGCTGCCGGATGCTCCGCTCGGGTTCTTCTGGCTTCTGACCATGTACTTTCTGATCAAGGTTTTTTTGGATGGCAGGGGAAACTACTGGTATGCTGCGGGCGTTGCTCTCGGCCTCGACATGCTCAGCAAGTACCATTCGGTCTTCGTTCCCGTTTCGGCACTGCTCTTCATGGCGGTTTCCCGGGAAGACAGAGCGTGGTTCAGGGACAGAAGGCCGTATATTGCCGCGGTCATCGCGCTGATTATCTTTTCACCCGTGATCGTCTGGAATGTGCAGCACCACTTTGAGTCGCTCGGGTTCGAACTTGTATCGCGCAATCCCAACTTCCATCTCAGCATTGTTAAATTTTTCACCTTTCTCGGGTCACAGATCGGATTTATCTCTCCCCTGGTATTTTTCCTGATCCTGTATGCCGTCGTCTACGGGTTCAGGCACCGGGAGAACAGGGGATTCCTGTTTTTATCATCGTTCGCCGCACCCATGCTGCTGTTCTTTTTTGCGGTCAGCTTTATCGTCGACTCAAAGCCGAACTGGGCAGTGATGGGCTACCTGCCCGGCGTGATCCTCGCGGTCCAGGTTTCGTATGAGAACATACACAAGAAGTGGTTCAGGAAGTATCTCTGGTCGGGCTGGGCGCTTGCACTGCTGTTCACCCTGGTGATCCATATCCAGTTGTACTATCCGCTGATTCCGCTCAAGCCCGCCGACACTGACCTGACCAATGATCTGTACGGCTGGCATGCTGCGGGCAGGGAAGTGATGGACGCGTATCATTCGCTCGAGAAGCAGGGACCGACCTTCCTGTTTACCCATAAATACCAGCTCTCGAGCCAGCTCGCCTTCAATGCACCCGGGCAGCCGCAGGTTTATACGTCGAATAAAACCGGCGATTCGTATCACGACTGGGGCTATAATGTCACCTCAAGGCTCGACGGGTGGAACGCCGTGTATATCAATGATAACAGCTTCAGGATCGATCCCCTGAAACATTTCAAATGCAAAACGTGGAAGCAGCTGCCGCCGCTGAACATCGAGCGGTACGGTCATTATGCAAGGACGTTTTATATCTACGAGTGTTATGGGTTTGAAGGATTTATCCGGCCATGAAGTCGCTGGTCATTATTCCGACGTACAATGAATCTGAAAACATAGAACAGGTCGTCCGCGAGGTGCTGGCCGCTCTCCCGGACACCGAGATCCTCGTGATAGACGACAACTCGCCTGACGGGACCGGGGTCATCGCGGACTCGCTTGCAGGCGCCAACACGTCCATCCATGTCCTGCACCGGCCCGGGAAAATGGGCATGGGCAATGCCTATAATCAGGGGTTCAGGTACGCCCGGGAACGCGGATACGATGTCGTGTTCGAGATGGATGCGGATTTTTCTCATAAGCCTTCGGACCTTCCCCGGCTGCTGGAAAACCTGCAGGGGAACGGGCTGGTCATCGGATCCCGGTACGTCGAAGGCGGTGGGACCGTGAACTGGGGTTTCTCGCGGAAGCTGATCAGCAAGTCCGGAAACCTGTACGCACGGACTATCCTCGGTATGCGGGTGAACGATATTACCGCAGGATTCAGGTGTTACAGAGTGGAGGCCCTGAACAAGGTCGATCTGGATCAGGTGAAGTCCGACGGCTACGGTTTCCAGGTCGAAATGGCATACAGGATCAAACAGGCGGGATACAGCATCCGGGAAGTACCGATCATCTTCGAGGACAGGCGGGCAGGGCAATCAAAGATGTCGAGGAACATTGTTTTTGAGGCATTTGTCCGAGTGCTGATGATGAGGCTGAAGGTATGAAGCTGCTCCACGGCATCCGCGTCCTCGATCTGACACGGCTGCTCCCGGGCCCTCTGCTGACCCTCTATCTTGCCGATCTCGGGGCCGACGTGATCAAGATTGAGGATACTGTACAGGGTGACTACCTTCGCTGGATGTCCGTGGCAGGCAATGGTTCAGCCAACCTCTTCGAGTCACTCAACAGGGACAAGAAAGGCATGCGTCTCAACCTTAAAATGCCGGAGGGGATCGAAGCTTTCAAGAAGCTGTGCCGTCAGGCCGACGTTGTGGTTGAGGGCTTCAGGCCGGGCGTGATGGACAAGCTCGGCGTCGGCTATGAAGCTGTCCGGGCAGTGAATCCTGCGCTGGTGTACTGTTCACTGTCCGGGTATGGAAAAGACGGTCCGTATGCAGGGAAAGCCGGTCATGATCTGAACTATATCGGTGTCGCAGGAACGCTGAATGTGACCGGTACCGCAGACAGGCCGGTCATCCCCGGTGTCCAGGTAGGGGATATCGCCGGCGGCAGCGTCACTGCATTCGGGGCAATTATGCTCGGGCTTTTTCATAAACAGAAAACGGGGAAAGGGATCTATCTCGATATTTCGATGGTGGACGGCCTGATCGG
The DNA here is from genome assembly GCA_021787655.1 of bacterium. Classification (GTDB taxonomy): domain Bacteria; phylum JAMCPX01; class JAMCPX01; order JAMCPX01; family JAMCPX01; genus JAJYLM01. Next base: position 4,449 of record JAJYLM010000044.1, on the reverse strand, counting down.
CTTTATGGCACCGTACCTGCCGTACCTCGAAAGCGGCCTCACCCGGGGCGATATGGAGCTGACCGGCAGCATTCCCTGTTACAACGTGTACACAACGAAAGACGGCAAGTTCGTGACGCTCGGCGCACTGGAACCGAAATTCTGGAACAGGTTTCTGGAGATGATCGGCAGGATGGACCTGCTCGACGGGCAGCTTGCACGAGGGGAAGAGTTCAAGCGTGTTTACCATGAGGTGCAGGAGGTTGTTCTCACAAGGACACGGCAGGAGTGGCTTGATTTTTTCAAGGACGAGGACGTGTGCGTCGAACCTGTGAATGCACTTGAGGAATTACTCAACGATCCCCATATTCAATACCGGGGGATGTTCGATTACGTCGATACGGACAACGGGAAATCGCTGACCATACGCAATCCGTTCTACGGAGAAGATCGGTCCGACGATTTGAAGCGGGCGCCGCGACCCGGGGAACATACGAACGGGATCCTGCGGGAGGCAGGGTATTCCGATGAGCAGATCGAGGAATTCAGGAAAAAGGGCGTTATTTAACAGGGCAGCGTACGGCAGGAACGTATGCGGAGGGCTTGTCATTGCCCTGTTCCAGAACCGTCTGTCGTGCAGACGCTCGCCATGTGCGGACTAATTTGTTATACAACAGTCGTCCGCAGATAAACGCAAAGGAGTCATTATGAGACAGGGAAGGTTCGAAAGGAAAACGAAGGAAACAGAGATCAGCGTCGAGGTAAACCTCGATGGTACGGGAAAGGCCGACATCAGGAGCCCCATCGGGTTTCTCAATCACATGCTCGAGTTGTTTTCGTTCTTTTCCAAAGTAGATTTGACGCTGAAGGCTGCCGGGGACGTGAATGTCGATTTTCATCACACGGTCGAGGACATCGGCATATGCATCGGTGAGGCCGTTGCACGCGCGCTTTCCGACAAGGCAGGGATCCACAGGTTCGGACACGCGGTGACACCCATGGACGAGGCACTGTCGCAGGTCGTCATCGACATCAGCGGAAGACCGTTTCTTGTCTACCGGCCCGTATCGCTTCCGGAAAAGATCGGAGAGATGGATTCCGAGTTGTTCGAGGTGTTTTTCCAGGCCTTTGCGTTCAGGTCGCAGCTCACGCTCCATGTCAATATGCTGTACGGTGACAACGGTCACCACATCATAGAATCCTGCTTTAAAGGACTGGGCAGGGCTCTGCGGCAGTCGGTCAAAGTGATAGCGAACGAGATACCGAGTACCAAGGGAGTATTGTGAGTTTCCGGCGGCACGGCACGCTCCGGAACCCGTCATCAGGAGAAGGAACAGGGATGGAACATGATCGTTATCGTTGATTATGGCATGGGAAACCTCAGGAGTGTTGAAAAGGCACTCACCTCATTGGGCGCCCCGGTGCGTATATCCGATGATCCCGGGACAATCGCAAAGGCGGACAAGCTGATTCTGCCCGGTGTCGGCGCGTTCGGTGACGGTATGAAGAACATACGGGACTACGGGATCGAGGACGCGATCGTCAGCGTTGCCGCTGCGGGACGGCCATTTCTCGGTATCTGTCTCGGCATGCAGATGCTGTTTGAAGACGGTGAAGAAAACCCGGGCATCAGAGGACTGGGCATTATCAAGGGCAGCGTACGGAAATTCGATCCTGCAGTGCTTGGTCCCCGGGGTCTGAAGATTCCGCACATGGGATGGAACCAGGTGACCGTGTCGAAGAAGAGTTATCTGTTCGACGGTATCGGGGACGGGAGCAATTTTTATTTTGTCCACTCGTATTATCCTGCTCCCCTCGAAGACGTGACCGTCGGTGTGACCGACTACGGCATCGGCTTTGCGAGCGTTATCCAGAAAAACAATGTTGCGGCGACGCAGTTTCATCCCGAGAAAAGCCAGAAAAACGGGCTGCGGCTGCTTTTAAATTTCATTCAGCAGAGAGGTTGATATGCAGATACTACCTGCGGTCGATATTAAATCAGGCAAATGCGTACGGCTGTGGCAGGGATCGTTTAACCGTGTCGATGTCTACGGGGATGACCCTGTGCAGATGGCGGTGAAGTGGGAGCGGGAAGGAGCACAGATGCTCCACATCGTCGATCTGGATGCCGCGGTCAGCGGCAACCCGGTGAACAGGGACTGTATTACCGATATCCTGCACACGGTGAAGGTGCCGGTACAGGTTGGCGGCGGGATCCGGAGCAGGGACATGGCGGAGTATTATATCAGGCAGGGCGCTCGGTCCGTTGTCATAACCACCTTTGCCTACGAGAGTCCCGGTGAAGTGACGGAGCTTGCACACCGGTATCCGGGCACGGTATCCATCGGCGTGGACGTTATCTCCGGTGCCGTGGCGATCAAGGGATGGACCGAAACCAGTACGATCAGGCCGTATGAATTCATAAAACAATTCAGTGCCGCCCCTATCCATGCCTTTATCATCACCGATATTTACAAGGACGGAACCCTGAGCGGTTTGGACGTGAAGAGGATAGAAGAGGCACTCGACGGTATCCACGAACCCGTCATCATTTCCGGGGGGGTATCGACGCTCGACGACATCAGGAAGCTGCGTCAGATGAAGAACAAGAATATCATCGGCGTGATCATCGGCAGGGCGCTGTACACGGGGAGCATCGTTCTGCGTGACGCACTGAAAGGGACGGACTGATGCTGACGAAGAGAATCATTCCCTGTCTCGATATCAAGGACGGCAGGGTGGTCAAAGGCATCAACTTCGTTGCTTTGAGAGATGCCGGGGATCCTGCCGACAACGCACTGGCGTACGACCGCGAAGGGGCCGACGAACTTGTGTTCCTCGATATTACGGCTTCGGCGGAGCGGCGGTCGACACTCATCGATGCAGTGGAGAGAACGGCGGATGCCGTCTTTATGCCGCTGACCGTCGGCGGCGGGATCAACACTCTGGACGACATCAAGCTGCTGCTGCGCTCCGGGGCCGATAAGGTATCGATCAACACCCAGGCGGTTCTCAAGCCTGAGTTTGTCCATGAGGCGTCATCCCGTTTCGGCGTCCAGTGTATCGTGGTCGCCATCGATGCAAAGAGGGTTGCAGCGGGTCCGGGAAGCTGGGAGGTTTACATTTACGGCGGCAGGAAACCGACGGGCATCGATGCTGTGGAATGGGCCGTGGCCATGGAAAGGGCAGGGGCGGGTGAAATTCTGCTCACGAGCATCGACAGGGACGGAACAAAATCGGGATACGATATCGATCTCACTTCAGAGATATCGAAGCGGGTCGGCATTCCCGTCATTGCATCGGGCGGTGCCGGACGCAGGGAACATTTTTATGAAGGATTTACCAGGGGCGGTGCAGACGCATGCCTTGCCGCAAGCCTCTTTCATTTCAAGGAGCTTTCCATACCGGACCTGAAGGCATACCTGCGCGGACAGGGTATTGCGGTCAGAACGGTATGAGGATGGAGGGATAATGAATAACGACGAGTTTATCAAAACCATAAAATTCGGCGACAAGGGCCTCGTCCCTGCCATTGCGCAGGATGATCGGACGAACGAAGTTCTGATGCTTGCGTACATGGACGAGGATGCCCTCCGCAGGACGCTTACCACCGGCAGGGTACACTACTATTCCCGGTCACGGCAGAAGCTGTGGCTCAAGGGTGAAACATCGGGGCACTTTCAGGAGTTGAAATCGATCCGGTACGATTGCGACCGGGACACGATCCTCGTCAGGATCCTCCAGACCGGGAACGCGTGCCACACGGGCCACAGGAGCTGTTTTTATTCGGAATTCAGGGACGGAGGTATCATCGATGTGGAACAGGACCGGTCCATGGATACTGCGGCCGGGGATACTGCGGCCGGCAACCCGCAGGCCGGTGATGCGGGCATTATCGATGCAGTGTACGGCGTCATCATGCAGCGCAAGCAGAATCCCCCGCCGAAATCCTACGTCCGATCGCTCATGGACAAAGGCGTCGATGCCGTCAATGCGAAGATAACGGAAGAGGCATCGGAGGTTGCAGAGGCGGGAAAGGTGAAGAATGATGCCGATGTGATCCATGAGGCAGCAGACCTGATCTTCCATCTGCTCGTGCTGCTCGGATACAGGGACATAGCGGTCACCGGCGTTTACCATGAGCTCGCCCGCAGATTCGGTATCTCTGGCATCGATGAAAAGGCATCGAGGAACAAGCAGGGAAAGCCGTAGGACGGCCGGACGGTATCAGGAGACGACGATACCAGCGTACCCGACAACTTCGTCAAAGTCTTTCGTCACCTCGCCCGAGGTCGCATAATCGACGAGCTCTGCTTTCGTTGCTCCGAGCTTGAGCGCGCTGACCAGCATGATCGCGACCGGGACGACACCGCACATGGAGATATCGTGTTCTGCCGTGACTTTGAGCAGTCCCCGGGGATCAAGGCCGGTAACCATCCCGATGGCAAGCGCGTCCTTTTTCCGGGCATG
>JAJYLM010000043.1 GCA_021787655.1 bacterium | reverse complement strand
GGGCTTCGTTCTTCTCTGAAGAGAAGAGGCATGCATCGTCCGAACCCACGTACCTTTCAGACGGCGTGCCGGGATTCAGGCTGGTCAATACGTGCAACCAGGGCAGGTACAGGATCAGCAAGGAGATCATTACCGATCCGGAGCGCACCAGCGTGCTCCAGCGCACCAGATTTGTTCCGCTGAAGGGTGGTGCACAGGATTACCGCCTCTATGTCCTGCTTGCCCCGCACATCGGGAACAGGGGGTACGGAAACAATGCGGTCGCAGGCGACTATAAAGGTTTTCCCATGCTGTTTGCCTATCGGGGAGAGATCGCCCTTGCCCTCGCATGCTCGACGGGTTTTCTTAAACGCTCGGTGGGATTCGTCGGCACGTCGGACGGATGGCAGGACCTTTCCCTGCATAAAACCATGCAGTGGGAATATGCCGGCGCATACAACGGCAATGTTGCATTGACCGGTGAACTGGATCCGGGTACCAACAACGGGGAGTTTGTCCTTGCTCTGGGGTTCGGCACGACCATGGCAGAGGCGGGAAACAACGCGGCAGCATCCCTGCTCAGGGGCTTTGATGCATGCAGGGCAGAGTACGTCGGGGGCTGGGCATCGTATCAAAGAGAGCTTTTTGATTTGGACATTCATGTGCAGGGGCGGGACACGGCAACGGCTGTGGATGTTTACCGGGCAAGTACCGCGGTGCTGAAGACGCATGCAACAAAAGATATGCCCGGTGCTGTCATCGCCTCCCTGTCCATTCCCTGGGGGCAGGCAATGGGAGACGACGATATCGGAGGATATCATCTTATATGGCCCCGGGACCTTGTGGAAACAGCCGGCGGCTTCCTTGCCGCAGGGGATGTCCGGTCCGCGGATGAAATACTGTTCTATCTTATGACAACGCAGGAGGCAGACGGTCACTGGCCACAGAATATGTGGAGGGACGGTGCTCCATTCTGGGGAGGGATCCAGCTTGACGAGACTGCATTTCCTGTCCTGCTTGCAGGGTTGCTCAGGAGGGAAGGTGCATCTGGAACGCCCGACCCATGGCCCATGATTGAAAGGGCAGCAGGATTCATTCTTCGCAACGGACCTGTGACGCAGCAGGACAGGTGGGAGGAAGACCCCGGGTATTCGCCGTTTACACTCGCTGCAGAAATATCGGCGCTGATCGTCGCAGCGGAGTTCGCGGATCAAAAGGGCGAGCACACCAGGGCGGCGTATATGCGGGAAACGGCGGACATGTGGAATGCATCCATAGAACGATGGATCTACGTGAAAGATACCGGTCTCGCGCAAGAGTTGGGAATCGACGGTTATTATGTCAGGATCGCGCCGCCGGAGACGTCCAATGCAGGTACTGTGCTTCAGGGATTTGTGCCCATCAAGAACAGGCCCTACGGGGACAACCTTGCACCGGCGGGCAACATTATCAGCACGGACTTCCTCGCGCTCGTGCGGTTCGGACTCAGGCAGCCTGATGATCCGCGCATCCTGAATACTTTGAAGGCTGTTGATGCCAAGCTGCGGGTTGAAACGCCCTACGGTGTTTCCTGGCACCGCTACAATGACGACGGTTACGGGGAGCACAGGGATGGAAGGGCATACGACGGCACGGGCAGAGGCAGGCTGTGGCCACTGCTGACCGGTGAACGGGCGCACTATGAGCTTCAGAACGGCACCATCGAAGCGGCGAAAAAACTTCTGCTCGACATGGAAAGGTTCAGCAATGACTCGGGGCTTATCTCCGAGCAGGTCTGGGATTCGGACGGTATTCCGGAGAGGGAATTGTTTTTCGGCCGTCCTTCGGGCTCCGCCATGCCCCTTGTCTGGGCACACGCGGAGTATATTAAACTTCTGCGTTCCCTGCGCGACGGCCGGGTCTTCGATATGATGCCTGCTGTCTTTGCCCGGTACGTGACCGGGAAGACCGGCTCGAACCTGTACTCCTGGAAATACAACCACAAGTGCAGGAGCATCAGGAAGGGGGGTGTTCTCAGGATCGAGACGACCTCGCCGGTCCTTGTTCACCTGAGCACCGACGGATGGTGCACGACCATCGATACGGGATCGAAGGATACGGGCATGGGCATGCATATAACCGATATAGAAACAGCGGCCCTTCCGGAAGGCACGGATATTCTCTTTACCTTCTACTGGACTGAGCAGTACCGGTGGGAAGGCAGAGATTACAGCGTAACGGTACGAGGCGATACGCGGGAAAAACAGAGGGACTAATGGAAGGAAGAGCGTGATCCGGGGAGACATGAAACACCTGCGGACTGCCTGGTTTTCTCCGTGGTATGTTGTGTACGTTTTGTTCGGCGCCATTACCGTGGGCATCCTCCCGATCCTTGTTCCGCTCTCCGTGAGCAGTGGAGGCGCCGGCAGTATCGGCATTATCATGGCCGTGCTGAACCTCGGCGGGTTGCTTGCAGGTGCCTTCGGCTTCCTGTGCGACCGGTACCGGTTTCACAGGGCACTGGTGCTTTCCGGACTGGGTATTGTTGCCGGGACCATAGCCTTGTTCCCGGTCTTGACCGGGATGCTGCCGAGGATAGGCCTTGCCTTGCTTATGAGTATTGGCATTGCAGCGGTATCGACGGTGGCAAACCTTTTGATCGTCGAAGTTTATCCGAGAGAAGAATGGGACGACCGCATCGGCTGGCTCCAGACGTTTTACGGCCTTGGCCAGGTCGCAGGTCTGCTGCTTGCCGGCCTTTTCAGCAGCAAGATCTTTACCGGGTTTTTTCTCACGTCCGGTGTTGGTGCGGCGGCACTCGCAGCGGCGATCTTTACAGTACGTACTCCCGCAAAGCCGGTCGCCCCTGTACACGCAAAGCCGTCCGTCATCAGACACGGTGAATGGGGCATTAACGGTCCTGACAGGTCGCACCACCACCTGAGTGTGTACGCACTGAAGAACATCAAGCTTGTGTTTTCCACTCCCCTGGGCATTTTTCTGATCGGCTGGTTGTTTGTGTACACGGGTGCTGCAGGCATATTTTCATTGTATCCCGTGCTGTATCAGCACCTTTTCAACGTGAGTCCGGCACTGTCCTCGGCAGGATTCGCCGTTGCTGCCGCTGCCGGACTTTTCCTGTACGCGCCTGCCGGAAGGCTTTCGGACCGGGCTGGTGCTGTCAGGGTGCTGAATGCCTCCGTCCTGATCCGGATCGTCGCATTCCTGTGCCTGTGGTTTCTGACCTTCACCACCGCTCGGTATGCGGGTGCCGCTTCCCTGATCGTATTCGGGGTTATCGTTCTTGCGTGGTCACCGCTCAGTGTGAGCAGTGCGGCGTTTACAGCAGCGGCATCCACTCTTGGAGAAGGCGAAGCAATGGGGCTGTACAATACCGCAAGCAGCGCAGCATCTATCATCGGTTCCCTGGCCGGCGGTATGATCGCCGAAGCAGCAGGGTATAGGGCTGTACCGCTCCTTGCAGCGGGCTTGCTGGGCATTGGCTTGCTGATAAATCTCCGGCTTCTCCATTCGTCGAAATGATATTTGCTGGAATATCCGTTTACAGCATCACAGAAAGGATGACATCCGGGACGGTAGCGGCAGTCCCGGGTGCACCGTTTGCAGGTCACGGATGCGGCCAGGTTACATGCGGTCGACCGGCAGGGAACACACAGAATACGCCCGGGCGACCCACGATGTTGAAAAATAATTAAAAGTATCGTAAAAGAATATCTATGGGTGAATCCTTTATCAAGGGAAGTTCTATCAAAGCGATAAAGCAATTTATCGTCAAGAACGCCGGTAAAGAGGTGTACGATAAAATAATCGCCGGCATACCGGAAGAGTACAGGAGCGTCATCGAGAGCAGCACGATACTGGCGTCCGGGTGGTATCCTATGAAGCCATACGTGGAATTTCTCAAGTCGATCGGTGCCACTATGGGTAAGGACAAGAAGCATTTGTACCGGGAGATCGGAGCGTATATCATCGACTACGGCTATAACTTCTTTTATAAGATATTTTACAAATTAGGCAGTCCTGAGTTCATACTCAAGAACTCGAAGTACCTGTGGTCAAGTTACTTCAAGCCGAGCAGGCTCGACGTTGTCGCAACGACATCGACGTCGGCAATACTTCGGGTGTATGAAGAACCCCTGCCGGACAAGGTATTATGCGAAAGCATTGCCGGTGGAATGGAGCAGTCTGCACGGCTTTCCGGTGCCAAGAACATTAGTATCAGAGAAACGAAATGCGCCGTAACAGGGGATCCCTACTGCGAATATCAAGCGACCTGGGAGCTATAGACGGCCGGGCGTGCAGGGGAAATATCCCCCTGCATAAGCATTCCTCCGTTGTCAGCTTTTTTTTATCAATTTTATCAGGAACCGTTCCGATGTTCGCCATGGAGAATTGACTTCTCCGTTCAATTTGATACAAAAGAAAACATCTCTTGTCGAAGGGAGGAACCATGACCAAAGCAGATTTAATAAAAAGGGTTGCCCGCGAGGTAGAGATGTCCATTGCCAAAACCGGGGCGGTGCTGAACGCGTTTGTCGATCACCTCACAGATGTTCTAAAAAAGGGCGATAAGCTGATGCTGCCGGGCTTCGGCACGTTTCATGTCGTCAAAAGGGCGGGAAGGACAGGCTATAATCCTCAGACAAAGTCCAGGATGAAGATTGCAGCGAAACGAGTACCCAAATTCAGACCCGGAAGCGGATTGAGGAAGGTAATCTCCAGATAGCATCTGAACGGTTCGTGGAATTGGCAGAACAGAGGGATTTCTTGCAAACCTCCGTATATGTGCTTGTATAGATCACCATGAAATCAGGTGTTATTGCAGTTATAGGCAGACCCAATGTCGGGAAATCCACGCTTCTGAACAAACTCATCGGGGAGAAATTGACGATTGTTTCTCCGCGGCCGCAGACCACATGGCAGCGGCTGCACGGTATTTTGACGACGGAAGATGCACAGTTTGTATTTATCGATACCCCGGGACTCGAAACAGAGATAAATTCGCAGTTTATAACCGTGCTCAAGCGGATAACCCTGTCTGCGATGAGCGATGCCGATGCCATTATACATATCGTTGAACCGTTCATTACAGAGAGGGAGCAGGCCATCATCGACGAACTCAACAAGATACCCGATAAACCGAAGATGGTCCTGATTAACAAGATCGATCTGAAAAAAGATAAACGAATGCTGCTGCCGGTCATGGAGAAATACGCCGGAATGAATGTTTATCAGCACATCTTACCGGTATCGGCCATGACCGGGGAAGGCATCGATGACCTGCTCAGCGAGCTCAAGCAGTACCTTCCGAACGAAGGCATGCTGTATGAAAAAGACGCCCTGACAGATACGTATGAGAAGGAACTTGTCGCTGAAATTGTCCGGGAAAAGGTGTTCTATTTCACACGGGATGAAATTCCTTACGCTGTCGCCTGTGCTGTCGACAGGTTCGATGAGACCCGGAGGGAGCAGATCATCAGGATATACGTTACGATCTATGTCGAGAAGCAGTCGCAGAAGGGCATCCTTATAGGAGCTGGCGGCTCTATGTTGAAAAAGATCGGGACGTCGGCACGCAGGGACATGGAGCAGCTGCTGGGAAGCAAGGTGTATCTGGAACTGCACGTCAAAGTCAAGGAACACTGGAAAAGGGACCACCACTTCCTCAGGGAGATAGGACTGGATACATGAACCCGCTCGTGGCGATCGTCGGCAGGCCCAATGTGGGCAAATCTCGTCTGTTCAACAGGATCATCTCGAAGCGGAAATCGATCGTGCTTGACCTTGCGGGGACTACCCGGGACACCATCTACGATACCGTCGAATGGAACCGCACGAGGTTCGATATCGTCGATACCGGCGGACTCACGGACGATAAAGACGGTATCCATTTCAAGATACACAAGCGTGTCGAAACTGTCGTGAAGGAAGCAGCGGCCGTTCTCATGGTGTGTGATGCTCGGTCCGGTGTGCTGCCCGACGACCGAACTATCGCTGACTGGCTCAGAACAGCAGGAAAGCAGGTCTTTTGTGCAGTCAATAAGGTGGATGCGCCGGAAGACCCTTCGGCTGTTGCCGAGTTCTACCAGCTTGGGTTTCAGCGCGTCTTTGCGATGTCGGCGGAACACGGATACGGTGTGGATACGGTGCTGGACGCAATCACGGAGTACCTGAAGGCAGGTGAGCACGGTCTCCAGGACGTGCACGAGGATGAACGCCGGCCGCTCAAGCTGGTGTTTACCGGCAAGCCGAACGCAGGGAAATCAAGCATCATCAACTATATCATCGGTCATGACATCATGCTGGTGGATGAAAAGCCCGGTACGACCAGGGACCCGGTCGAGCTGAAAGCAGAGATCCAGAAAATGCCGGTTGTCCTGATCGACACTGCGGGTCTGAAGAAAAGCAGGGAGGGTGCGCCGGTCGAGGCGCTGTCCGCGCTCAAGGCAAAGGACGCCATCCACCGGTCGGACATCGTACTCTTCATCATCGATGCAGTCCAGGGGGTAACCGGGTACGATAAAAAGATCATCACCATGGTACAGTCGTACGGCAAGGGCTGTGTCGTGGCGCTGAACAAATGGGACCTCGTGCCGAAACAGGACAGGCGCATGGTCATGGAGTCGATCTCAGAAGCGTTCAAGTTCGTGGAATATCTCCCCGTGGTTACGACCTCGGCCGTGTCCGGCGAAGGTATCCGCACGCTCGTGTCGAGGGTGATGAAGGTTCTGCACGACTACGAGTACCGTATCCCGACCTCCGTGTTAAACAAGTTCTTCAGGGACGTTCTGAGCAGACACCAGCCGATCTCGAGCAGCGGAAAGATCATCAAGTCGTACTACCTGGTACAGGTGGCGGTCCGGCCGCCGGTGTTTGTGGTCTTCACGAACAACAAATCCGGAATCAAGGATAATTACAGCAAGTTCATTACCAACAGGATCCGGGAGGTCTTCGGGTTCGAAGGTATTCCGATCAAGCTCCTGTTCAGGAACAAGGATTAACTGCATGGTAAAACGGCAGCGGTCAATTTTTTCTATGACAATAGACCGGTTTGTGACGGACACCTGCCTGTCCCATGCAGCTGCACTTTCCTTTTACGTGGTACTGTCGGTCATCCCGCTGCTGTTTGTGGTGATATCGGTCGGCAGCTATATCGTCGGGTCTACAGGCAGCTTTTTCCCCTATATCATGTCCATTCTCAGGCAATTTGTACCGGACATATCGCCGGCGGTAAGCAGCGATATTGGTCACCTGCTGAACAAGCGCGGTACCATAGGAGCCCTGGGCTTTATTTTCCTTCTGTTCTCCTCGGACCTTGCTCTTCTCGAGGCCAAGCGTTCGCTCGATGTCATCTTCAGGCTTGAAAAGAGAAAGAACCCGTTGTTTATCAAGGGTAAATCCATGCTCGTCATCGTTGTCGGCGGAATCGTGGTGGCGTTCCTTTTCATCATTACTCCTATCTTCAGGGTTCTGATAAAACTTGATCTTCCGCTCATCAGTACGACCCTGTATGTGGCGGCGCAGATCCTGTCGAGCCGTATATTCGCTTTTTTCATGATCTTCGTGCTGTTTTCCACTGCTTACTATTTCCTTCCGTCGAAAAGGATTGACAGAATGTATGTCCTGATTGCCGGGGGGATGACGACCATACTGTGGACGTTTGTCCGGACACTGTTCTCCTGGTACCTGACGTATCATTCGAAGATCAATATCGTGTATGGTTCGCTTGCAGCGATTATCATCACCATTCTCTGGGTATACTATACCTCCCTCATTTTTCTGTTCTCAGCGGAATTTGTTTCAAGTCTGAAGGAAGCCCGGGAGCACCATTGAGAAAAGTATCGAGAATACCGATCAACTTCAAATACATGCTCCCCATCGTCCTCCTGACCATCATCACGATATCCCTGTACACGCTCTTTGTCAGGATCAGCACGGAGAACGTTTCCAAGCAGTACCTTGAAGACGAAATCAGGCTTATCGTCAATGACATCAACAAGACCATTACGATTCACATGCTCAAGGGGCAGGGAAAGGATTTTAATCTGTACCTCGCGGGACTGTACAACTATGAGATAAAAGATATTATCGCGATCGGCATTTTATCTCCTGCCGGCAAGCCGCTGTACCTGTATCCCGGCAGCGGCACCAGCGCAATAACGGTACCGCGGCTGGAAAGCTATCTCAACATGATTACGGTCAAGCACAAAAAGAGCATAGAAGTCTTCTATCCTATCAATAATGAAAAGGCATGTTACCGGTGTCACGGCAACCAGCATGCATTACTCGGTTTACTCTATGCGAAGGTCTCGACGAACAGGTACAGGACGGCGTTTGCCGGCCTGCTGTCGAACTGGTTTACCATGAGCGTCATTATCGTTTCCATCCTGATATTCTCGATATGGCTCATTACGATGATTGTTATCGAGAAACCGGTCGAAGAACTGGTCACGACGCTGAAGAAGGCATCCGAGGGCAACTTGTCCGTCCGATCGGATTTCAAGGAAAACGATGAACTCGGATTCCTCAGCGAACAGCTCAATATCATGCTCGAGCGGCTTGCCTACAAAGAGGCGGAAATGCGCAAAATGACGGAGCTCCAGATTCAGCAGATGGACAAGCTCGCTTCACTCGGCGAGATCTCCATGTCCCTTGCGCACGAGATACGCAACCCGCTTGCCGGAATCAGCGGCGTTTTGCAGGTTTTCAAGGATGATTTTGTGACCGATGCCGAAAAGGCCGATGTGTTCAATCAGATCATGGCGCAGATCGGGAAGATAGACAAACTGGTCAGCGATATGCTGAGGTTTGCAAAGTTTCCCACCCACGACATAACGAGGTTCAACATCAATGACAGTATTAAAACGCTGCGGCAGCTCCTCAGCCCGCAGGCAGCAGCCAACCGCGTCGGGATTCTTCTGCCCCTCGATGTTGGCATGCCGGATATCCTGGCTGACAAGGATGCACTTGAGCAGGTCTTCATCAATCTCATGCTCAACGCCATACAGGCGATGCCCGGCGGCGGTACCCTCGAGGTAGCGACGGAATTTATTGATAAGTTCGGCGAACCATATATGCTCATCAAGATCAGAGATACGGGGCAAGGCGTCCCTGCAGCGATTCGCAGCAGGATCTTCGATCCCTTTTTTACAACCAAGGGCAACGGGACAGGACTGGGGCTTGCAATAAGCCTGAGTGTTGTGAGCGGGATGAACGGGAGTATATCGTTTGAATCCGAAGAAGGGAAGGGTACCACGTTTTTTGTACGGATACCGTACGGCGGTACCAACGGGAATGATGTTAAGGCATGACTGCTGCAGGGAGGGTGCAGTGGTAATCGAGAAGGGAATACGGGGGTAGAGACAATGGGTACAGTGCTGGTTATCGATGACGAACAGCTTGTCCGGTGGTCCATCGAAAAGCTGCTTTCCAAGGACGGACACGAGGTCGTATCCGCGGGGACCGGGTCGGAAGGTATCCTTAGGCTCAAGGAGAACATACCGGATATCGTGCTGCTCGACATGAAGCTTCCGGATATCGAAGGGCTGGAGATACTACGGACCATAAAAAAGGAAAACAGCGAGCTGCCGGTCATCATGATCACCGCGTTCGGGAGCATTGATTCGGCGATCAATGCAATAAAGACCGGTGCTTTCGATTACATCGTGAAGCCGTTCGATGCTGAGAAACTCAAGCTGACAGTGTCCCGTGCACTCGAGTTGTTTAAACTGAAAAATGAACTCGGAATGTTCAAGGACAAGGTGCAGGACCAGTACGGTTTTCACCGGATCGTTGCAGAGTCCCAGGGTATCCGGGACGCCATTGCCATAGCAAAAAAGCTTGCCGCAAGCGATACGACGGTTCTCATTCAAGGGGAAAGCGGGACCGGGAAAGAGCTGTTCGCACGCGCAATCCACTGGGCAAGCCAGCGCAAGGACAATCCCTTTGTAGACCTCAATTGTTCGGCAATCCCGGTGCACCTTATCGAGAGCGAATTGTTCGGCTATGAAAAAGGCGCATTCACCGATGCCAAGGTATCCAAGAAGGGGTTGTTCGAACTCGCTGATAAAGGTACCCTGTTTCTCGATGAAATCGGCGATATGGACCTGTCGACGCAGGCCAAGCTGCTCAGAGTTATTGAAACAAAGAGCTTCAAGAGGCTCGGCGGTGTCAAAGATATCACCGTAAATGTCAGGATTGTGTCTGCCACGAACAAGGACCTGAAGCAGCTCGTGGAGAATGGAGGGTTCAGGGATGACCTGTATTACAGGATCAATGTTGTTCCGCTGATTATTCCTCCCCTGCGGATGCGGAAAGAAGACATCCCCTTGCTGACGGATTATTTTATCGGTACGATCGCCCGGGATTTGAAGAAGGAAATGTCGGGCATCGATACGGAGGCACTCGGATATTTTCTCCGGTATGACTGGCCGGGCAATGTCCGTGAACTGAAGAATGTCATCGAGCGTATGATCCTTCTGACGAATGACAAGACGCTCAGGAAAGAACATATTCCCATCGAGCTCCTGGAATCTCCGCCGGAACCAGGTGCTGAAGACTACAGTTCCCTGGAACTCGAAAAGGTCGAGAAAGAACTCATTATGAAAGCACTTGCTCTTGCCGAGGGCAACCAAACCAAGGCGGCACAGGCATTGTCCATCACCAGAGACGCTCTCAGGTACCGCATGAAAAAACATAACATAAAATAGACGGGGTTTGCCCCGTTCTACCTTACCGGGAGGCTGCTCTCACGAAGCATGTCTGGCACCGACAATACAGCGGGTGGAACGGGGTTTACTTTTCAGCTGCCAGGTAGTATCATAAAAGTATCAGTTCTTATCCCCCGTAAAAAACTATTGACATTTTTTTATTATGATAAAAAATCATTATTTGGATAGTCGGGTCCTGTGTTTGAATAAGCTGTGAACCCGCCAGGTCTGGAAGGAAGCAACGGTAGCAAGACTGTTCAAGTCGCAGACAACCTGACTATCTATTAAATGAGAGAACCACGGCAGGTCAGGATAACGGGAGTTATGGCGTACAGAGTATTGTCACGAAGATATAGGCCGAGAGTATTCGAGGATCTTTTGGGTCAGCCCCATGTTACGCGCACGCTGTCAAATGCTATCGCGGATGAGAGGATAGGACACGCCTATCTATTTACAGGTCCCCGGGGTGTCGGTAAAACCACCGCTGCCCGCCTGCTTGCAAAAGCCCTGAATTGTGCCAAGGGGCCCACGGCAGCGCCGTGCAACGAATGTTCGAGCTGCCGCGAGATAGATGAGAGCAGAAGCATGGATGTGTACGAGATCGACGGGGCTTCGAATACTGGTGTCGACAACATCAGGGAGATCAAGAGCAACGTACAGTATCCTCCGTCCAGGGACAGGTACAAGATCTATATCATCGACGAGGTACACATGCTGTCACAGGGTGCGTTTAACGCCCTGCTCAAGACGCTTGAAGAGCCGCCGGAACACGTGATTTTCATTTTCGCTACGACGGAGCCCCATAAAGTCCCGCTGACCATTCAGTCACGCTGCCAGCGGTTCGACTTCAGAAAGCTGAGAAACTCAATGATCCTGCAGAGCATCACTGCTATCGCTGACAAGGAGGGGATCAGTATTGATGACGAATCGAAAGAGGTCATTACACGCTATGCACAGGGAAGCCTCCGGGACGCGCAAAGCCTGCTCGAACAGGCCCTGTCGTACAGCGGGAAGTCCATCACGCACGAAGACATCTACAAGTCTCTCGGAGTCCTGGAACGGGATGTTATTGTAAAGGCTGTCAATGCTATGGCGCATCACGATATCGGAGAAGCTGCGCTGGCGGCACGGGAGGTCGATGCGCGGGGGTATGACCCGAAGCGTTTCGTTGAGGAACTGCTGTCGTCGTTCAGGGACATCTACCTGCTGAATATGTCCCTCGATGAACTGGTGGAACTATCTGATACCGAAGCCGTTGCCCTGAAAAAGCTCAGCGCCCTGTTTACCCAGGACGACCTTCTCCATCTCATGCATACAATATCCCGGGGGATGGAGCTGATCCTGCGGTCGACACAGCCCGGCTTATCGCTTGAGATCCTCCTGATCATGGCAGCATCCCTCAAACCACTCCTGCCGATCGATCAGATTTTGTCGGACCTTAAAAATTCAAAAACTCGATCGATCAGCCGACAAACAGTTTTTCCCGGTCGTCGTCTGACCCGCATCCGGTCTTCGAAAAGCCGGGAACCGGGGGTGCCATGCACGCCATGACGGGAGCCTCGGAGACAGTTACGGTCAACCCGTCTGGTGAGAAAAGCCTGAACGGGTTTCTGGAGTACGTTTACCAGAAGAACGGCCCGCTTGCGGCAGAGCTCGGCGACGCGAACATTTCGATTGAAAAAAACAGTGCAGTTCATATATTTATAGAGGGGAAGGCAGGGAACAGCTTTACAGATCTGGACAAAAACAAGGACATTCTTCGCCAGTTTGTAAAAGAATACTTCGGTATACAGTACGATGTCATCCTGCATAAAAATACCGTGCCCGACGGTACTCCAGCAATAATAAACGATGATCAGAAGCTCAACAAACTGCTTGATGTTTTTGGGGGGAAGGTCATAAAAAAAATGTAAAAGGGGCACATATGAACTTAGACAGTTTACTAAAACAGGCGAAAAAAGTCCAGGAACAGATGAACAAGATTACCGAAGAACTTGCGACCAAAGAGGTTGAGGCATCGAGCGGCGGGGCCATGGTTGTGGTGAAAGCGAACGGAAAAAACGAAATCACGAAGATCACGCTCGATCCTGAAGTCTTCGCACTCGGCGACAAGCAGATGCTGGAAGACCTGCTCCTTGCAGCGGTGAATGAAGCGCTGAACAGGGCAAAGGAATTGTCTGCGGAAGCATTCAAGAAAGTGTCGGGCGGATTGAACATCCCCGGGCTTCCCCTATGACATACCAACCCGTCGATCCCGTGGCCGAGCTTGTCAGGAACCTGAAGAAGCTTCCCGGGGTGGGAGAAAAAACGGCGACACGGTTTGCATATCATATTCTGGGCATGAGCAAGGAAGATACGCTGGCCATGGCGGACGCCATCCGGAAGATCACCGACGAGATAAAGATGTGTTCGTCCTGTTTCAATTTTACATACACAGATCCCTGTGCTATATGTGGTTCCCAGTCCAGAAACAGTTCCCTTCTGTGTGTCGTGGAACGGCCTGTTGATCTCAATACCATAGAAAAAGCCGGTATTTTCAAAGGGAAATACCATGTGCTGCATGGCGTGATCAACATGCTCAGCAATATCGGACCGGAAGATATTAAGATTGCTGAACTGCTGAACAGATTACCCAAGGAATCTATCAGGGAGGTCATCGTTGCCCTGAGCCCTACGACGGAGGGAGAGGCGACGGCACTGTATCTCCAGCGGGTTATAAAACCGATGGGGATCAAGGTAACCAGACTGGCCAGCGGCATACCGATGGGTTCAGCACTCGAGTACGTGGACCAGTATACCCTGACCAGGGCAATGGAAAACAGAATAGAAATATAAGATTGGAGGATAGATGTCAGAGACAAAAAAGATTCTGCCAAAGGCGAACAAATCCGGTTTCTACGAGATCAGGATGGAGAGTGTGGGAGGACTCGGTGCCAACCTCGCAGGTAAGATACTTGCCGAGGCCGGCGTTCTGGGGATGGGATTGAACGGTGTTAACTTTGCAAGTTACGGTTCTGAGAAGAAGGGTACGCCGGTGAAGTCCTTTGTACGGTTTTCAGAACCCGATTTCGAGATACGGTCGAACAGTCCGGTTGAAGAACCTCATATCCTCGTGATCTTTCACGAAAAGATGATGAAGACCCTGGTTCTCACCCAGGGGGTCAACGAACATGGAATCGTCGTTGTCAATACACCGCGGACACCCGACGAAATACGGCAGGAACTCAAACTCTACGGCGGTACGGTCGTGTGTATCGATGCCATCAGGATTTCCGTCGAAGAAAAGGTCAAGCTGAATACAACCATGCTCGGCGCCATTGCAAAGGCGTCAGGGTTTATCGACAAGGCAGCGCTGAAAAACGCCATTGCAGAAACCTTCAAAAAGAAGTATCCCCACCTCATCGATGCAAACCTCAAGGCATTCGATCGGGGATTCAATGAGTGTTCCAGCAAAGTATTCGCGCCCGATTCACGGTATGACTATGTACCCTTCAGCAGATCTATTCCCGACCTTGGGTATGCAAACGCCCCGATAGGCGGTGTCATCCTGAATCCGGGAAACAGTATCGGCAAGGACCTGAGCGCCTCAAGGACCGGGTATATCCCGTTGTTCATCAAGGACAAATGCACCAATTGCGGTGAGTGCGAGATTACCTGCCCGGACTACTGTTTCGTTTGGCAGAAAGGACTGGACAAGCACGGCAAGGAAAAAAATATCCTGCTCGGTATCGACTATCAGTTCTGCAAGGGATGCATGAAGTGCGTGGAGATTTGCAAGTTCGACGCACTCAAAAAAGAGCTGGAATCCAGTCACGATGTTGAAGCGATTACCGTGAAGCATTTGGAATTTGTTCTAAAATAATCCGGAGGATACCATGGAGAACAATCAGACAGCAAAAAACACGAACAACAAGTCCCCTCTGCCACAGGTCCAGGGACTTTTGAGCGGCAACGAGATGGCAGCTCTTGCGGCGAAGCATATCAATTTCCACATTATGGGATATTATCCCATAACCCCCTCAACCGAGGTCGCAGAGAACCTTGACGAGATGAAGGCATTCGGCGAGCACGATATACGGATGATACCGGGCGACGGCGAGCACGGCGCAGCAGGTATATGCTATGGTGCTACTTTGGGAGGAGGAAGGGTGTTCAATGCAACATCCGCAAACGGTTTTCTCTTTTCGATAGAACAGTACCCTGTTCAGGCCGGCACGCGGTTTCCGATGCTCCTGAACCTCGTGACACGATCGGTTTCGGGTCCCCTCGACATCAAGGGGGATCACAGTGAT
>JAJYLM010000042.1 GCA_021787655.1 bacterium | reverse complement strand
GATACTCGCCCCGTCGATGCCGGACAGAACCCCCTTCGAGTGCATGCGCGAACCGTTTGTCAAATCGTCGTCAACGATGAACATGCCGATCTCGTCAAACACCCTGGCGAGTTCAAGGGGCTCGGGCGTTATCCCGGAGATGATGATCCTGTTGTCGACGGGACGAGCGGATTTTTTCTCAAGTTCCGGGATAACAGGGTCGAGCATCGCGGTAAATTCTTCCGCAGGAGCCACTGCGCCTGCCTTGAGGATGGAATAAAATTCATAGGCCGAGACCGCCCCGGGGTTCCGTCTCCGCACGTCGTAGAGCCTCGCAATCAGTGCTGAACGGTGCTCGTACACTGCACGCGCTTTCCGGAAACCGTCCTCCGTAAAACCCGTGCCCGTGAGACGGCTGATCCCGAGTATCGCTTTATCGAGCTCTTCCTTGAGGTGCGGCTGCCGGACCGACGCATTGTTTGCAAACGGTATCATAAAGTTGATGACCGGCTTTTCAGGAAACAACTTTTTGAATACCTCCGAAAGGTTCTGCTGGTTGTCGCACATGGTCGTGAACACAAACCCGTCGACATAATCCATATCCCCCTTCATCGCCTGTTCGAGGATGGTCCTCGTGGTTGTGCAGGAGAACGACTGAAGATAGGTATCTGCACGGGATATGGGGATCTGTGTACCTTTAAAATGAACAGGGTATGCACCCAGTGCTGTGATCACCTCGGATGGAAAATATTCCGGCATGACACCGATAACTTTCTTCCCTGTCGTACGCTTCCATTGTCTCGCTCTGTTCGCGCTGTCACTGTTCAGCTCAAAGAATTTTTCAAACATACGCTCTCCTTCCTGCATGAATACGTTTATAATAATTACAGGTTCCCCAAGAAGTCAATCCTTCCAAAGAAATTAAAAATGAACGATTAAAAATTTAAATCAAGAAAGAAAAAAAGGCTTTGCATAGCAAAGCCTTTTCGTATATCACTCGTACAACCGCTCAACCATGATAAAACTTAAAACAGGGCGGCGACAAAACCTCCGTTATAGAATCTGTTTGTGTTCTGGAACATCAATAGCCTGCCATCATACCCCACCTCGAGAGATACCCGGGATGCAACAGCAAAAGCGAGTCCGACCGGGTATGCCAGAAAACCGGTAGGGGTCCCCAGCAGGGAATCCGTGCTGGCAGACATATTCGAAATGTCCTGCATGTACGACGGTCGTATGTTCAGGTGAATGGAGTGCGTCAGGAGACGGTCGAAGAGTACCGAGACAACGGGTCCGTCTACCGTGCCTGGAAACGTTGTATTCATGAGCTCGAGGTCTCCCCAGCCTGCCCCGGCCATTAGAATAGTACGGTCATCGTGCAGGAAAGCGTATGAAACGATACCCTGGAGAAGCAGGGTCTGTTCATTCACGACATACAAGCCAGCGCCCAGAGGCAGCGGGAGGTTCCTCCATACCAGATATTGCTGGTCAGCGTCCGTATAATTTACAATTCCGGACACCGCGATATGTTTCTGGAGAAATACGTCTGCATTCACACCGATCCCGCCATAGACAGAATCACTGTTCGTACCCTGCTCGTACACGTCACCGACCATACCATAGGGTTTTATGAAAAGCCACTTTTCACTGCCCCGGTTGCCTGAGGTCTGGTTCCGTGCAGACAGAAAACTGCCTTTGCGTGCCGACGGTGCCTGCCGCGGCGACAGTTGTTCAGGTGTATATCCGAAGCTCGCAAGACCGACGATAGAGGGCTTCGGGGCCAGATATATCTCATACGTATGACTGCCCTGCGGGACATCGATCTGCAGGGTGCTTGTCTGCACCGACGGATTATAATCATTGATGCCTTCAAACGCCGCGCTCGATCGTGTTGTCGCAGGAAACAGGTACTGATTGGTCAGATAATCGTCCCGCTTCACATACAGCCTGAATCCCGGAAGCGAGGCGTAGTTCTTGAACACCGCGGTTTTTATGTAGACGACCAGTTTTCCGGGTCCCTTGATCTCAATCTTCAGGGGCATACCGGGCGTAAATTCTGTCATAGGGTAAACTTTGCCCGCCTCAATAATACTGAGAGACCGGTTGCCGGAGAGCAACCGCGGTTCTTGCTGCGCAGAGGATGTGAGCGGTATAAAACTCAGAAACAGGAATACAAGTATAAATACCCTGTTTGGTTTCATTGTCTCTCCTTTATTATTTAAAGACACCGCTGGTGTATGATACCTGCACACTACCGCATACGTTTCGTGCAAAACGCACCGAGTATGGCGTCCCCGAGCAATTTGTCGTTGCATTGACCGTAACGGTAAACTGGCCTGCCGTTGTGCCTGTCCACATAAACCCGGAGACTGCAGAAGTTGCACAGGCTGCGAACAACGTCATAGTCGGGTTCACTGTCTGATTCATTGGCTGGTTGTAAAACACCCCGACATTCAGGGCCAACGGCGTTCCGCCGGCCGTATTGTTCGCTGAAATGTTCTGCGATGTTGCCACGACATCCGGGGAAGGCAGATTGCATGTCAGATTGATGTTCGGCACATACGATGTTCCGCCGCTGCACAAACTCGCGGTCCGCTGGCCAGAATAGTAAATACCGCTTTGGTCAACATACCAAGCTAGTACAGGCACCTGCAGCGAACAATCATATGTAGCAGGGAGATTGCTGAATGCAAAGGTACCATCCGTCGGGTTCGTCGCAGTTCTGAAAACGCTGTTGATACCGATAAATCCATTGGTGTTGTGGGTCAGGTTCCTCATATCTATCATCACGTTTGCGGTCTGCTGGGTAAAGGGATTGCCGTTCATGTAAACAGTACCCTGCGCACTTGCATCTGCTTTGAACAGGTAGGCATCGACGACAGAGAGTGCATTGCCCTGCGGGAAGGACGACGGCGTATTGCCGAGCGTTGCACCGTAAATGGACGTACCGTACCCCGGAAGGCTGAAAAATACTGGGTAGTATGCGCCGGTCGGCAGACCGCCGAGCTGGTAGATACCGTTTGTATTTGACCGTGCTGACGCCATGCCTCCGCCCGCGGCAGTACTTATGGTCACACCTGCCAGGGTGTTGTTGCTATTGTAATCGGTAACGATGCCCTGGATCGAGCCTGTCGGCGTGCTGGTTTGCTGCTGGACTGTGGCAGTCTGACTGCCGCAACCCGCACCAACAAGCAGGGCCGCTGCCAGATAAATGAATATGTTTTTCATAGCCCCTCCTGATGTGTATTAATTCACACACAGATTAGGGATAAGCGTTGTGGCACCGGAATAAAGGTTGAATCCTCCGGAATTAGCCGTATAGTAGGTACTGGTGCTGATGTAGTAAGCATAGACGCCTGACGGAATATTCAGTCCGGTAATGCTCGACGGCAGATTGGATATGACGTATGTTCCTGTACCTGCGGCCGTCGTTGCTGCCGGTATCATGTCAAAACCGACAAAATTGGGAGGCAGCGGACCCGTAGGACCGATGTTCCTCAAATCCAGTACCATGCTCACCCCTCCCAGCGGCGCCGTACACGGTGCTCCGTTGATACCATCATTGACCGTACCGCTGATGGATGCACCAAGCTGGAACATACCGACATTCTGCTGGATGATTGCATTTCCCTGCGGAAACTGCGACGCGTTGACGTTCATGTTGACATGATAGATGGGCGTTGCATAGCCGGACGCCGTGTAGGTGACCAAATATGCGGCTCCGAGCGGGAGACTGGAAAGCGTGTATGCGCCCTGTGCGTTGGCAGTGGCAACCTGATAGCCGCCGTTCACCAGCACGTACGCCTTCGCACCGGATAACGGCGCATTGGTGTCCTCGTCATAGATCTGCCCGCTGATGGAACCTGCCGGGTTAGAGTTGTTCTGTGCTACCTTGGCTGTCTGCTGGCCGCACCCTGCGATAATGAGAGAGAGAAGAAACACACCTGAAAACAGACTGAACAATATTCTTTTCATGTAGTTACCCTCCTTTTAAGCGTTTTATATCCCCATTATGAGTTCCCGCACAGGACAAGATTCATCCGTGCTCGTATTACCTTACTTGATTTCTTGTGTATCAAAAACCGTGAAACTTTGCAACAAAAAAATATCCGGCCGGGGCAGAGGAAACAACCCTCACGTCATCGTCCCGGGACATGCATGTTCATATTATTCTGCATGTGCATGTTTTGACTGCCGGACATACCGTCCTGCGGACCGCCTGGCATCATGCCCCTGTTCATGTGCATATCGCTGCCGTGCGCCATACCCTGCTCCATCATCTTCATGGTGTTGCGCTGAATATCACCGGTGCTCTGATGCTCTGCAAAAGCCTTCTTCATAAACGACAGGCTCTCCTTGGTGCCGAACCCGGAAGCTACCAGGGATGTCAGGGACACAGTCCCCATGGCATAGTACGCCTGTCCGGCATGGGGTGCTGCACGGTAGAGATCGGTCAATTCTTCTTTCGTGATGCCGTTGAAAACAGCAATGGCCATGGCTTGCTTCAATTCATCTCCCCCGGGACCCGTACCGTTCATCCCCCGGTACATCGAGTCTGCCGCCAGGTACGCCTGTTCAAGCCTGCCTGCTGTCGTGACGATCATCGCCGGCGGAACATGCTTGGATATGCCTTCCATGATCTTGCCGCTGACGGCACCGACCGGCACGTTATCCTGCCGCGCCCTGACGAGTACCTGCAGCATCTCCGATATATCCTTGTCTCCGATCCCTGCTGTCCTTGCCCTTGAAACGACGGCAGAAGCCTGGTCCTGCGGAACACCGTTTTTGACGGCTGCCCGGAGCGCAGTTGATACCGGGTCGGCGTGAGCCGCTCCGACACCTGCTGTAAGAACCATACACCATGTCAAAACCAACGTTATCTTCATACTATTCAGCATCTTTCTTAGGTAAGACTTCAGCATGTCTATTCCGTAACACGCTTTTCTTGACCGGGCAACCGCCCCTTGACAATAACAACGGCATTCCTGCCGCCAAAGCCATCGGATGCATAATCCTGCGCATGCGGCGGCGTGACCGGGGTGTCATGATTAACGATAAACCGGTATTGATAAATGCCCTGGGGCAGTTGCATCTTCAAAATCCAGGTTTTGCCGCCAGCCTTCTTTATCATGGGCAGAGAGGCCGGGTCCCAGTTGTTAAAATCACCGGCAAGGCTGACGGATGATGCGGACGCGGATTCATAGGTGAACGTGCAGGACATACCATCCACCGCGGTATTGGGAATGATCTGGCCGCTGACACATCCTATCAACGCGCTCCCCATCAGGATGACAACCAACAAAACCTTCTGTTTCATAGCTCCATCATGTATACTGTTTATACTTGACCTTTGCAAGTCCGGTACGGTACACCTGGTTCAGCACTATGAGAACCGGCATCAACTTCATTTCATTCAGGTCGTATCAGGGCACCGAGATCTTTGCCAGACATCTGATCTCCGGACTCATCGGCCAGGATACAGAAGGTACGTACGTGATCTACGGATCGCCGTTTCTGCCCGGGCAACTGCGGATTACGGCAAGGAATGTAAAAGTGGAAACGGTCCGGTTGGACCCTGAAAAGACCGTCACCATGGGTTTGTACCAGCAGTTCGTTCTGCCTCTGAAGCTCATGGCCGGCGGCATCTCGCGGTTTTACTCCCCGCTGCCCTCAGTGCCGCTGCTCTACCCAGGCAGGAAGATTATGACCATCCATGATTGTGCGTATGACCGGTTTGCAGAGTACAAGAGCACCCTGAGCAGACTGTACATCAGGATCATGTATCAGGCGGGCAAATATTTCTGCGATACCATTGTCACGGTTTCGGAATTCTCGAAACAGGAGCTTATCAGCCTGTACCGGATAAAACCGGAAAAGATAAAGGTCATCTACAACAGCGTGCCCGATTTGCCGGCCACGGACAGCCGGTTTATCCGGGAGACACTGCAGTCGTTCCATATAAACGGGGATTATTTTTTTTACATTGGGAACACCCGTCCGAGAAAAAACATTCCGGGTCTTCTCAAGGCGTTCAGCAGTTTCTGCCGTAACCACACCGGCATATACCTCGTGCTTGCAGGCAGGATCGACACGTCATTCATCGACGTCGGAGAAGAGGTACGGGCACTGGGTATCGGCAGCCGGGTGATACTAACCGGTTTCATTACGGACCAACAGAAGGCTGCCTTGTACCGGGGGGCAACAGCGCTGGTTTTTCCCTCGTTCTATGAAGGCTTCGGCCTGCCGGTCGTCGAGGCCCAGAGCCTGGGTACGCCGGTGCTCACCTCAAACACGTCCTCGCTGCCCGAGATCGCCGGTGAAGGAGCCCTGTTCGTCGATCCCCATGATACCGGTGCTATCGAACACGGCATGGAACAGCTCATGGACTCCGAAACAAGGGCAGTGCTGCGCGAAAAAGGTCTCAGGAATGTCCGCCGTTTTTCCTGGGAGCAATCTGCTGCGCGGCTGATGCAGATCCTCAATTCATAGCCGGCAAAAACCGGTATCAGCCTGTCTGCTGATATGTTTTTTGACCCACAGATGCGGGAAAATCAATAAATAATTTCACTTATTCCGTATTTTACGTTAAAGAACCTTCCATGAACGTACTGCAGATCAATAAACTCTACTATCCGCTTATCGGCGGGATTGAGACCATCGTCCGGCAGACAGCCGAAGGGATAAACCAGAGCGGCGGGTTTACGGTCGATGTACTTGCATGCAACGACACGTTTACAACGGCACATGAATCCGTCAACGGAGTTTCCGTCGTGCGCGCATCGAGCCTGGGCAGGGTCCTCAGTATGCCGGTGTCCCTGCGGTTCATCAGCCTGCTCAACGGCATGTGGCGCAGGTACGACCTCCTGCACGTCCACCTCCCCTTTCCGCTGGGCGAACTCGCCCTCTGGATGATCAGGCCGCAGGTAAAATTCGTGGTCACCTATCACAGCGACATTGTGCGTCAGCGGCTTCTGTCATCGGCCCTTGGCTGGCTCCACGCGTGGACGCTCGGACATGCTGCAGCAATCGCCGTCTCCAGTCCGAACATCGCTGCGACATCCAGGGTCCTGAAACCATTCAAAGAAAAATGCACGGTCATTCCGTTCGGTGCCGATACGGAAAGATTCAACCCGGAGAGCGGTGACCCCGGAAGCATACAACGCATTCATGCAACCTACGGGAAACGCATCATCCTGTTTGTCGGTAGGCTCGTTTACTACAAGGGGGTGGAATACCTGATTCAGGCCATGCAGGGTGTGGACGCACGGCTCCTCATTATCGGTGAGGGCCCGCTCAGGCAGTCCCTTGAAAGGGAAGCTGTAATGTATAATGTGCAGAACGCAGTGACCTTTCTGCCCTCCCTGACCCAGGACGAGCTCGTGAATTTCTATCGTGCTTCCTCGGTCTTCGTCCTGCCCTCGGTTTACCGGAGCGAAGCCTTCGGCATTGCGATCATAGAGGCCATGGCGTGCGGTCTGCCGGTGATATCCACAGATCTCGGCACAGGAACGTCGTTTGCGAACCAGGACGGCGTTACCGGGTACGTCGTCCCCCCGCGCGACAGTGGTGCAATCAACAGAGCGTTGAAAAAGCTGCTTTCCGACAGCACCTTATGCTCAGGCATGGGACATGCGGCCGCCCGGAGGATCCGGGAAGGATTTACTTTGGAACGCATGTTGATCGAATACAAAAATTTATATACACGTATACTATCATGAACGATATATCCAAACTGAAGCTTCTGCTGCTCGCCGCAGGTGACATCGTCCTGATGTACATCTCCCTGGTAGCCATGCTGATCCTGCGGTACCATGCCGGATTTTACCACGAGCTGATACGCTATCATCTTGTCCCGTTTACCATACTGTTCGCAGTCTGGGTCATCCTCTTTTATATCGGGGGCCTCTACGACCTGAAGAACCTCAAGAACAACCTCATTTTCAAAAGGAACTTCTCGTTCATTATTCTCGTCATGTTTCTCCTCGCCATCGTCTTCTTCTACGTCGTCACGGAGTTCGGGGTTTCACCAAAAACAAAC
Source organism: bacterium (assembly GCA_021787655.1). Classification (GTDB taxonomy): domain Bacteria; phylum JAMCPX01; class JAMCPX01; order JAMCPX01; family JAMCPX01; genus JAJYLM01. The sequence continues at coordinate 7,014 of JAJYLM010000042.1, read as the reverse complement.
CTCTTCGTTTTCTTTGTTCTGTTCACCGCACTGGAGTATGCATGGAGGCATATATACAACATTGTCCTGGCAACAACCCTGACCCCGCTCAGGGTAACGATCATCGGCAGCAGCAGGGACGAGGACCTGCTGGTCAACTATATCACCGGTAACCCGCAGCTCGGCTACAGAATCCAGCACAGGATCGAGTCCATAGACACGACCTTCGGCGAAAAACTCTCGACCACGGACCTCCTCGTCATCCCGGATTACATCAAGAAAGACAAGCTGCTGGTACGCCACATTTACAATACCCTGTTCCGGGGCATAGCGGTCAAGGATGTCTCGACATTCTACGAGGAGACCTTCGGCAAGATCCCCCTCAGCGAACTCGAGGAATCGTGGGTCATCGAGAACCTTGCCGTTCAGCACTACCTGTTCGATACGGTGAAACGGCCTGTCGAACTTGCCCTTGCAGCGGTTCTGACTCTTGCCGCACTGCCGTTGATTGCAATCGTCGCGGTCTCCATAAAACTGACGTCCCGCGGCAGTGTCATTTACAAGCAGCAGCGCGTCGGCCGGTATGAGAAACAATTTATTTTGTATAAATTCAGGACCATGGTTCAGGACGCAGAGTCCGGAGGACCTCAATGGGCTGAGGAGGACGACGAACGTATCACGGCGGCCGGAAGGTTTCTCCGGAGGACCCATCTCGACGAACTGCCGCAGCTCGTCAATGTGATCCGGGGCGACCTGTCCTTCGTGGGCCCGAGACCGGAGCGCCCCGAGTTCGTGGACCGCCTGAAAAAAAAGATACCGTACTACGAGATACGGCACATCGTAAAACCGGGGATAACGGGCTGGGCCCAGATAAACTATAAGTATGCGTCCTCGATCGACGACACCTACGAAAAACTGAAGTTCGATATCTACTACCTGAAGAAGCGCTCGCTCGTGCTGGACATGCTTATCTTGTTGAAAACCATGAAAACCTTGTTTATAAATCCATAACGAAAGGAACAGACATGCGTACAATTACATTCGGAACTGAGGGATACCGCGGCATCATCGGTTATGACTTCGACTTCCAAACCGTCGGGCGGATTACCAGGGCACTGTCCCAGTACATCCGTGAGAACAACGGCAGGCGGCTCCTCGTCGGATACGACACCCGTTTCTTATCGAAAGAGTTTGCGCAGCACGCTGCGTCCACTGCGGCACGGCAGGGACTGGAGGTTCTGCTCTCTGACAGCTTCTGTCCGTCTCCGGTACTCTCCAATGCGACCCGGGGCATGCATTTCAACGGCGGCGTCATGATCACGGCAAGCCACAACCCGCCCCGGTACAATGGAATCAAATTCAAGTCGCACTACGGCGGAGCCGTACCAACGAGTGTCACAAACCGGCTCTCCGCGCTTATTGCGAAAACGCCGGACGAGGACACGCCGCCCGGGGATTACAACGAGACCATGGACATCAGGTATATCTACCGTCAGGACATCGAGCGGTTCATCAACCGCAAACTCCACAATGAAAAGAAGCTCAAGGTGGTCATCGACCCCATGTACGGGTCCGGGCAGGGACTGCTGGCACACATCTTCGGGGATCTTGGTCATGACGTCGTGGAGATCCGGAACATCGTGAACCCGTCGTTCGGGGGAACGAACCCCGAGCCCGTCGAAAAAAACCTTGCGCCGCTCAAGGAAGCCGTCGTCAGCAACAAGGCAGACATCGGAATCGCTCTGGACGGTGACGCAGACAGAATAGCCCTCGTGGACGAAAATGGCGAGTATGTGGACGCACACCGGGTATTCGGACTGATGATCATGTACCTCGTCGAAGAGATGGGCATGAACGGTGAGGTTGCAAAGACGGTCTCGAGCACCGGTATGATCAACAAGCTGTGCGAGCACTACAACCTGAAGCTCCATACGACAAAGATCGGCTTCAAGTATATCTGCGAGCTTATGCAGCAGGGCAACGTCATGATCGGGGGCGAGGAAAGCGGCGGTATCGGCATTGCAGCGCACATTCCGGAGCGCGACGGCCTGCTCGCCGGGATCCTGATAACACAAATGATGCTGGGAAGGAAAAAGTCGCTCCGGGGGCTTGTCGACGGGCTGTACGCAATTACCGGCAGGCACTACTACCGGAGAAAGGACATTTCTGTCCCGGCATCCGGATCGATCGACGAAATAATTCAAAAAAACACCGGCGCACTGCTCAGGGGTTTCGGAGAGTATGAACTGGATGAACTGGACGGCCGCAAGTTCAGCTTCAAGACCGGCGGGTTCCTGATGGTTCGGGCATCCGGAACGGAACCGGTGCTTCGGATCTACGCCGAGGCCGGGGATCAGGACAAAGCGGACATGCTTGTCAACGAATTCATCGCGCGTCTGGGCACCCTACCGGGAGGGAGTTTATGAAGAGCATGACGGGCTACGGCATTTCGACCGGGGTTATCGAGGGATTCGGCCTCTCCTGCGAGCTGAAAACACTCAACGGGAAATACCTTGACGTGAACGTACGGCTGCCCAAGGAACTGTCCCTCTTCGAAGTTCCCCTCGTCCGTGCTCTGAAGAGCAGGTTTTCCCGGGGCAGCGTTTTTCTCAACGTGACGATCAAAAACTACGAGTACAAGCAGCGGTGGCCCTTCACCATCGACAGCAAAAAGGCAGGCCTCTATATCGAACTCCTGAAGACTATGAAGAAAGCGCTCCACCTCGGGGGACGCGTAACGATCGACGTTTTCACCCACTCCCCGGAATTCTTTCTCAAGGAAGATAAGCCGGTCAATGAAAGCGCTGTCAACGACATGATCAACATCATGGAAGAAGCGGCACAAAAAGCGCTGGTCATGCGCGACACCGAGGGCCAGGAGATTAAAAAGGAGCTTATCTCGCAGATCGAGGCCATTGCGGCAATTGTGAAGGACATCGAGGGCAGGATACCCGGTATCATCGAGCAGTACCGGTTGAAAGTAGCAGACCGGCTGAAAGACATCCGTGTATCGCCGGATGTGACGGTTTCAGCGGATGTCATCGTCGGAAACTATATCGACAAGGTCGATATCCATGAAGAGATTAAACGCATCCAGACCCATATCAAGGCCTTTCTTCAGCTCCTCGAAACACGCGGCGCAATCGGCAAAAAACTGGAATTTTTCACGCAGGAATTCATCCGTGAACTCAACACCATCGGCTCAAAATCAGGCGAGGCAAACATAACAACCGGGGTCATCGACGCAAAGAACGCCGTCGAGCGCATCAAGGAACTTGCACAGAACGTGGAATAACAGGGAACCGGAACCAGGACTGACAATGACCGACAAAAAAGGACTGATATTCATTATCTCCGGGCCGTCGGGCGCCGGCAAAACAACGGTCATCCGCAGGCTCCTGCTCGAAATGCCCGGACTCAGGCAATGCATAACGTACACGACCCGCGCACAAAGGCCTGAAGAACGCGACGGCATTGACCACTACTTCGTGGATGAACCGGCGTTTACGCATCTTATCGAAGACAACCGTCTCGCGGAATGGGCTGAGATCAACGGCTACCGTTACGGGACACCAAGGGCGGGGATCGACGCCCTTACGACGGCAGGCAAGAACGCAGTGATCGATATCGACATACAAGGTGCTGCAGCAATCAAGGCCATCTATCCGGAAGCGGTGTCCATATTCATCAAGCCGCCGTCGATCGACGTCCTCAGGGAGCGGCTCGGGATGCGCGGTGAAACAGACCGTCTCGACGAGAGGCTCCAGCGCGTTACCCTGGAAATGCAGCAGGCACCACGGTATGACTACGTCGTGGTCAACGATATGCTCGAACGCGCGATCGACGCAGTGAAGGCCATTATAGGTAAGGCAGAGGCTTCAGTCAGGCCCCCGGGTCGTTAATCCGGCCGGACTACCGGTCCTGGTCACACCTTAGTGCCGGGCCTGCTCGATCGCACTTTTGAACCGGTCATACGGCTGGGCACCGACCAGCATCTTCCCGTTGATAAAAAACGTCGGCGTACCCTGCACCCCTGCAGAAGCACACTGCTGCTTGTCTGCATTGACCAACCCCGCCGTTTCTCCGCTGTCAAGACAGTGATCGAACTTCTTCGTGTCGAGTCCTATCTGCTGTGCGTAGGACTTCAGACTGTCTGTATCGAGCCGTCCGTCTGATTGAAATAATTTATCATGCATCTGCCAGAATTTGCCCTGCTTGTTTGCACACTCCGCTGCCTCGGCTGCCTTTTCAGCAAACTGATGGAACGGCAGGGGGAAGTTTTTGAATACCAGTTTTACAATGCCGGCCTTGATCTCGTTATTCCTCAACTGGCCGAGTGTATCCCCGGCGAATCTTGCACAGAACGGGCATTGGAAGTCAGAGCACTCAATCATGGTGACAGGAGCGTCCTCCTTACCTTCGAAGGGGCTGCCCTTGATCGTCAGCCGCGAAGGATCCGCCGGCGGCTGCATCTGCGGCCCGGCAGGTTGATTGTCTGCATGCCGTACTGCCGGGAGCGAACCTTGCTCCATACCTGTTCTGATTTCCCGGGCAGAAAACCATATGAACAGACCTAACACCACTGCAGCCACGATGCTTGACAATCCGTATATATACTTATCTTTCATACGCACCTCCTTAAGGTATCCTGCGGTTCATACCAGTTTTCCCGGGGTTTGTCTCCTGTTTTGTTGCACCGGAACCAGCAGGTCCGGCAAGAACGCACTGACTGGATCCATCGTTCCGATCTCAGCCGTACAGGAGGCTTTTGTAGTACCTGAAGAATTCCGCGAACAGCGGGAATATCCATGCAAGTAACGGCGTTATGAGAATGGTGCTGATCAGACTGTACAGCACCATGCGCTTTTTATCTGCGCCGAGTGCCTGAAACACGAGGATGACGGTAAATGTTCCTATTACAGCGGGTCCGACTACGACCGAATACAGCAGCCCTTTTCCCTGAATAAACTTCGTGATTTTCTGACCGCGTTTCTTATCAATATAATTTTTGATCCACTGAATGTGACCGAACCGGTCGATCAGCAGGATCATGGCGGCTGCCAGGGCAAAGTTGCTCACGCCTGATACGATTGCCACCAGCACAACCGGCAGGCCGAACCCCATACCGAGGGGGATCGCAATTGCCCTGCCTGCCAGCGGGTTGATGGTAGCGATGACGACTGCAATCCATTTGTCAATTGGTGTCATAGGGTGGTGTCCTGTGCGGTTATCCGGCGTTCCGGATCGTACCGTTGATTTTTTTGAGCAGCAGTTCTGCGAGTCCGAACACCTCGTCCGGCTGGATTGCAGCGAGGCACTTCATGTCGTACGGGCAGTTGCGCGGCGTACATTTGCCACACCCGGTATCTTTCTTGATCCACACGTGGAAAGGGCTGCCGGGAGGTTCCCAGCTGACCGGGTCGCTTGGTCCATGGACCGTGACCGTCGGCGTACCCATTGCAATGGCGATGTGCTTGATTCCGTTGTCGTTGCCGATGTGCATGTCCGCACGCTTGAGAATCGCTCCAAGCTCCTTGATTGTCGGCGTCTGCGGGGACAGGTGGGGCTTGTATTTCATCATGTACATGATCTGCTGCACATAGGTTTTCTCTCCAGGTCCCCACAAAAAGATCAGGTTTGCATTCAGACTGCCGATCAGCATGTCCGAAAGCCGTGCGAACTTCTCCGGATCCCACTGCTTGTACGCCCTTCGGCTCACCGGCGAAACAGTGATGACAGGCCCGGCAGTCTTCTGTATGCTGTCCATAAATTCGGCCGCAAACCGGTGTGCTGCGTCTGGTACGACAAGGTCCAGGGAAAAACCGTCGGTACCCATGCCGAGCGCCCTGAGCAGGTCGTACTTGAAATCGACGCTGTACTTGGGCGCAGGATCCCGGCGGACGACCGTCGTGTAAGCATAGGTGCGGAACCTGAGGTCATACCCGAGCCGGTGTGCTGCGTCAGAAAACCACGTAATGAACGCTGACCTCGGGTTGCACAGGTAGTCGAGAACGACATCGAACCTCCTCTTCCTGAGGTTGAGAAGGAAGCGCGTATAGTCAGAAACCGGCATGGACTTGTCGAGGATCAGGATCTCGTCGAGGTAAGGATTATAGCTGAAGACGTGATAGTTCCCGGGCGTCGTGAGGAACGCGATATACGCCCCGGGATCCGCCTTTCGAATGCTCCGAATGACCGGTGTTGTCAGCAGGTTGTCGCCTATCTGGCCCGTGTGTATCAGCAGGTATCCGCTGTGTTCTTTCCTCTGTGCCCCCATCTTCTTTCCTTATTCCTGTGCTGTAGTATTCCGTTTCCGGCGCAGAACATCGAGGTAAAACAACTCGGTTAGCTCGGCAAACGTATCGATCGAGAACCGCTGCTCGACAAGCCTGCGTGCGGTATAACCGAAAACTCCGCGCAGCTCGCGGTCCTTGAGCAGCCGGACGACGGCATCGGCCATCGCAACAAAATCACCGGGGCGGACGACAAAACCCGTCTTCCGGTCATCGATGAGTTCTGCTATGTCACCGACCTGGGAGCCGACGACCGGTACTCCGCAGGCCATATACTCGAGGGTTATACGCGAATGATTTTCCGAACCCACGGAACTCACGACCCCGACATCGAGACAGTTGATCAGTTCTTCGACCGTATCGACATAATTGAGAAAAACAGTTTTTTCAAGCACACCTGCCTGGCGCGCCATCTCCCGGAGCGCCTCCAGGGAAACCGTATCATCGACGCCTGCAGTGACAAAAACGGCGTCCGGAACTTCGTTATGGATCAGGTGCGCAGCCTTGAAAAACACGTCATGTCCCTTGACCGGCGAACGCCTCGCTATGTTACCCACGACCGGAACCCCGGACGGCAGGCCGTACTTCTGCCTGTTCTCTTCGGTACCGCCGGTATGCCTGAACCTTCCGGTATCGACACCCGCGTGAATGATCTTCACCCGGTGCCCGGCAAGCCCGGTGAATGAAAGGAGCTCTTCCCGATCTGCGTTGTTGGCAACGATGATGCCGTCCAGCCCCCTGT
>JAJYLM010000041.1 GCA_021787655.1 bacterium | reverse complement strand
ACTCGTCAGTGAGGTTGATCCCGCCGACAAACCCTGTTTTGCCGTCGAGGATTGCCATCTTCCGGTGGTCCCGGTGGAACCAGCCCCAGTGCTTGTTCAGCAGCGGCGTGTACGGATTGAACTCGAGCAGCTTCACGCCGTGCTCCCTGAGGTAATCGAAGAAACCTTCCCCTGTTTCAAGGGATCCGATTGCGTCATAGATCACGCACACAGAACATCCCTGCGAGGCCTTGTCCGCAAGCAGGCGTGCGAATTCCCAGCCTGTCGAATCACCGGCGATCTTGTAGAATTCAAGGTTGATGGAATGGCGCGCGCTGCCCAGATCATCGAGCATCGCTGGAAACGCACTGGTCCCGTTCTTCAGGAGCGTGACACTGTTGCCGGGAATTGCCTGTGCAAGAAAGGTCGAGAGCCAGCGGTCACGGCTGCTCAAGACACCATGTCCCTGTACAGAAGTACAAGTTCTTTCATCCGCAGCCCGGTCGGGCAGTGGACGAGACAGGTGTCGCATTCAGTGCAGGCTTTCAGCAGGGCGTCGGAGTAAAAGAGTTCCGGCAGGAGTTTCGAATAGCTGACGAAGAGGTAGACCGGGGGTACCTGGTGTTTGATCGTGCTGCATTCAGCGGTGCAGATGCCGCAGTTGATGCACCCCGAGAGAACGGGGTACGACCTGCGCACCTGTTCACTGACCGGAGCTAGCCCGCGGTACTGGTCCACGAACCGGTCGTGGCCGTTGTATCCTTTGATCCAGCGCACCGGCTTTCGCAGAATATGGATCACCAGCCTGTACGCGAGGTTCAGCAATGCGAATATGTCTTTTTTACCCATACGTCATTCCGCCGATACGATACCGGCCTTCGCCCCTGTGATCATTGCAGTCCCCATGCCGGTCCTGTCGTAGATATAGTTGTATCCGGAAAGGACAGAGCCCGCTGCGCAGAGATTTTTATACACGACCTTGTCGTTCTCATCCACCGGACGCAGCGCCGCGTCCACCCGCACTCCCAGGGAAAACAGGAGCTGCTCGTCGAAGGGGTCGTCGGTCAGATACTTCAGGGGGAACGGGTCGCTGACCAGATGCCTGCCGATGAAGAGCGGAAGGCCGAACACTGCCTCGGTCCAGGTCTTGTTCCTGACCATGCTTCCGCCGATGAACTTTCCCGTCGCAAGCACAAAGCTGCGCGCCGAGAGATCGGACGTCTGCCCGTTGCTGCCGGTGATGCGGATAAACCTGACCGTGTCCGCAGCGTCCTGCAGTGCCGCGTGACCTTCGATGACTGCGACTCCGTGCTGCGCGAGCAGCTTGTCGAGGGCGTACTGGAGCCTGAGTCCGGGTGCCGACGACGGGGGAGACAGAAATTCAGAAAGCCGGTCCCCGAAGGAATCCCTGAACAGTGCAGCAACCTCCCGGTAGCGCCTGATGCCCATGATGGGTGGCAGGAAAGCGTGATCGTAGCCGACGGTCTCGAGTGCCTGCGCTATGTAGGACACGATCTTTGCAGACTGTTCGGGGTCATCCATAAGTGCTGCGAGTGAGATGAAATCATGTTCATTGCAGCGAATGCCGCGGGAATGGAGGTCGATATTCATGTAATTGATATTTTTGAAGGATGCAAATCCGTACGTCGTGAGGATGCCGTCCAGGAATTGTGCACGGGTGTTGTTGTGGATGGACGTTTTTTCGAATCCGAGAAACAGCACGGAGCGGCCCATGAGCTTCGCCAGGTTGCCGGACGCCATAGTTGACTGGCAGAACGAGGTAACCTTGAACGTGCCGTGCTGGTTGGGGATGATCATGTTATTTTCCCACGATCCCTCGTACGGCATGCCTGCGCCAGCGAGTTCGGAAAAAACCTGGTCGCCGATGGTTTTCAGCATACTCGTAAACTCGGCGATCCGGTCGCCGGTAAACGCCATGGACAGCAGGGAATACGGATGGTCCTGCTCGTTCTCGAGCACGTTGCCGATGGATTCGGGCAGGTTCACGAAACCCTTGAACGGTCTCCCGCGCCTGCCGGTCCTGCTTGCAATATCGAAAGCGCCGGATGAAAGTGCAGTCGCGCCATACCCTTTTCTCACGACAGCGACCTTCCGGGTCCTGGCTGCATTGATCGCTGCCAGTGCTCCGGCGATGCCGCTCCCGATGACGATTACATCATAGTCCATGGGTCACTTCTCCAGGATGACGTTGAAGCTGTCCGACAGGATGTGGGTCGCAAGGTTGAGCTCTTCCTCGGCAAGCTGCTTGTCCGCAAGGATCGGGGCCTTGCCTTTCCACCGCTCCTTGATAAATCCTTCGACTGATGCCTTGATGCCGTCCGTGCCCAGTCCGAGTTCCTCGCCGAGGATATACGCGGCGCGGACCGTGCATCTCCTGCCCTGGCACGAGCCCGTGCCCAGCCGTGTCCTTCTCCTGAGATCCGGAATGGTCTTCGCCCATTCGTTCCGGATGGCATACCGGATCTCGGCCTCGATCACCGGTTCACACTCGCACACGATGTTGGCGTTCGACGGATTTTCCACGGTCAGCTTCAGGATTTCCTCGGTTGTCGCGCCGTGCCGGTATGCGATGCGTGATACGATGAAGGGATCGATGCCGTACTGCTGCGCAAGTTTTTTGACGTCCGGCAGGAACCTGCCCCCGGGCAAAGGCTGGGTATGTGTCGTACAGACGGCACTGCTGCCGAGCTTTTTGCAGATAAGGTCAGTCGCTTCCTCGGACATGAGCCGGTAGCTTGCGAGCTTGCCGCCTGCGATGGTCAGGAAGCCCTGGATACCGTCCTCCTGCCCGTGGTCGAAAACCTTGTGTTCCCGGTAGAGTTTGTCTTCATTTTTTCCCCATGCATACAGCGTCGGCCGTACACCGACCATCACTCGCATGATCCTGTACTCGCGTATCTTCGGAAAATAGTGTTCCGCTGCCTGGAGCAGGTACTCGATCTCGTCGTGCGTCGCCCACAGGTTGTTGAGGTCGCCGTAGTAGTCGTCGTCCGTTGTCCCGATGATAAAGGTGTTGTCGTGCGGCATCATGAACACCTGCCTGCCGTCGATCGCCTTGATCACGATGCCGTAGTTTGCGATACGGCGGTCAAGGATGAGGTGTACGCCCTTGCCCGGCCGGATCTTCACGGAGGTGCCTGCAAGCTGCGCAACACCCGGAAGCCACGGCCCGGCAGCGTTCATCACAATCCGTGCGCGGATGTCCTGGACCTGTCCTGAGAAGGCGTCTTTGACCCTGACGCCCCTGACGACGTTGTTTTCGATCAGGAGCTGCCCGACACTGGTATGGTTCCGGATGACCGCGCCGTGTTCTGCTGCGGAAACAGCGTTCTCGGCAGCAAGCCTGAAGGTGTCGATCCCGTACTCGTCGAACGAGATCGCGCCCATGGCCTCGTCCGTTATCCCGGGTTCGAGCGCCTTGAGTTCATCGCGGGTGAGCCGCGTGTGCGGTTTGCTGTTTTTCAGCGGAGCGAATTTATCGTACGCCTCGAAAAAGGTCTCCAGCAGCTCGATATAAACCCCGGGCATGCTGTCCTGTTTCAGGACCGGTGTTATGAACGGAATCCGGAACAGCAGGTGCGGGGCGATCTTCTGGATGTACCCTGAATCGAGACACGACATGTGCGTCGTGCCGACATCGTTGAGCAGGTACCGGGCGCCGCCGTGGATCATGCCGGTGCACGCGCCGGTTGCACCCGAAGCGATGTCGTTCTTCTCGAACAGGACGACCGAGAGGCCGCGCAGCGCACAATCACGCGCAATCCCTGTGCCGTTGATGCCTCCCCCGATGATTGCCACGTCATACGTGGCCGTGGGTGTGCTTTCTGTCACGGAATCAGTGTACTCCGTTTTTCAGATTTTGTATACTCAGCTTCGATGCAGCTTTTGCCGCTATACTCTGAAATTCCTTTGCCGTCTGCGAGGACGGGTCTGCTGCCACGATGGGGTTGCCCTTGTCTCCTGCCTCCCGCACCCGCGGCTCGAGGGGGATCCTGCCGATAAAGTCGATGGACAGCCGCTTGGCGGTTTCTTCGACACCGCCCGTACTGAAGATGTTGGTCTGCTGCCCGCAGTGCGGGCAGATAAAGTAGCTCATGTTTTCGACCATGCCGAGGATGGGGACTTCGACCTTCAGGAACATATTCAGCGCCTTGGTCGCATCGAGCAGGGACACGTCCTGCGGTGTCGAGACGATGATGGCGCCGTTGATCGGCGCCTTCTGCACGAGGGTCAGCTGGATATCGCCGGTTCCGGGCGGAAGATCCACGATCATGTAGTCGATCTCGCCCCACTTCATCTGGGTGAGGAACTGTTCTATCATCTGGCTGATCAGCGGGCCCCTCCAGATGACCGGCGTATCGTCGGGCAGGATCAGCCCGATGGATATCGCTTTCACCCCGTGTGCCTCCACTGGTGCAAGCTCTTCCCGCTGGGCCAGCGCCTGTTTCTGGTCGCCGGTTATCCCGAGCAGCAGGGGCACATCGGGACCGTAGATATCGGCATCGATAAGCCCGACCCTCGCTCCGGTCTGTGCCAGCGCAACGGCCAGGTTCACGCTGACCGTCGACTTGCCGACACCGCCTTTGCCGCTCCCGACTGCGATGATGTTCCTGATGCCCTCGATGGGTGCCGGTTTCTGAGGTCCTGCCGAATGCGCCTTGGGTACGACTGCATCCTGCTGGACGTTGACCGACTTCACCCAGCTCAGGGATTCGACGGCCTTTTTTACCGCCTCGTTCAGGCTGCCCGCGAGCGGGCATGCAGGTGTGGTCAGGACAAATCTGAAACTGACCGTTCCGTTCTCAATGTGCAGGTCCCGGATCATGCCGAGACTGACGACGTCTTTTTTCAGTTCCGGGTCCTCCACGGTGCTCAGTGCATTGAGGACCTGTCGTTCGAGATCTCTGTCAGACACGTTGGTACTCCTCTCTAATCTTCGCGGGCGATAATCTTCGGAATCTTGAGAATCATGTTGGGTTTGATCAATCTTCCCCGCAATCTGTTATTGTATTTGATCCTCGAGATGGTCACATCGAATTTCTGGGCTATGTTCCACAGGGTGTCTCCCTGCTTGACTCGGTAGTAAATGTAGTGGGAGCCCGGCCGCGGTGTTGCATAGGACGTGTTGATGACCCGCATACGCCGGACCGATGCGACGGCCTCCCGGTGCTGGTAGGGGCTGACCGGGATGATGATGTCATGTCCGGGATGCAGTGCTTTGACATTCCAGATATGGTTCATGTCCCTCAATTCATGGGCCGATACGCCGAACTCCCGGGCGATCATGTACAGGGTGTCCCCGGGCCGTATCCTGTAGCGTTTATAGCTGAAAAACTCCCTCCGGGGAAGCTTGTCGAGGTCTGCCAGGAAAAGCTTCCGTGTTCCCGACGGTATGTTCAGGGTGTAGTCCGGTACCGGGGGTGTCGCCCAGCGTAAGAGCTCCGGGTTCAGCTGTTTTAAGGTTGCGTAACTGGTGTCTGCGAGCCGTGCAGCCACGTGGAGATCTATCTGGTGATGCAGGACCACGGTATCGTTGTCCAGGGGCTTGTCGTAGGTCAGATCCGAAAATCCATAGGCAGCGGGGTCCTTCGCTATCATGGCGGCTGCGATGAGCTTGGGAACATAATCCCGCGTTTCCTTTCTCAGGTACCGGTGGTCTGCGAGGTTCCAGAAATTGTCCGTTTTTTGTTTTTGCATCGCCCACATGACCTTCAGAGGGCCGGCGTTGTACGCGGCCTCTGCCAGATACCAGGAACCAAAGGTGTCGTACAGGTTTTTCAGATACCGTGCAGCTGCGAGCGTGGATTTTTCCGGATTGCGCCGTTCATCGACCCACCAGTTGACCTTCAGGTGATACAGCCGTGCCGTACCCCGCATAAACTGCCATGGCCCGCACGCGCGGCTCCGGGAGAGCGCATGGGTGTTAAACCCGCTCTCGATCAGCGCCATGTACACGAGGTCCTCGGGCAGTCCGTTGTTCCGCAGGATCTTTTTCATCTGCGGTATATAGCGCTCTGACCGCTCGAGCCATTTTGCAAAGACATCGTGCTGAATGTCGGAAAAGTAATTGATAAAGTACTGGACCTTCTCGTTCATGACCATAGGGATATCTGTTTGCGCCGTGATGGTCTCGAGGTTTTCAGGAGCAGTGCTTTGGGCAAGGACGTCCGATATGTCCTGGTCCGCTGACATCGTTACCGAGGACCCGGTGAGTGCAGCGCCTGTCGATGACGTACACTGCATGCCGGCAGGAGCTTCAGTTCCGGCCGTCGATGTCGTTGTTTCACCGGTCAGCGTCAATCCTGCCCTGCCGGTAGCAGCGCTGTTGGATGTTGCACATGCCTGGACAAAGCCTCCCGCGAAAAGCAGCAATAATACACAGTATAGTTTTCTCATAGTTCTGGATGTATACTCATATGCCTCTCTGTGTCAAGGCTCATAACCGGTTTCGGTACAACATTTTCTCCGGATATTTGCAATTTTTGCCTCTGTGGCATACACTCGGTGTACGGTTATGGTCAATGAAGAACTGTCGCACATATTCAGCGATGTCGCCGATATCCTTGAAATAAAGAATGAAAATCCGTTCAGGATTCGGGCGTACCGGCGGGCGGCACAGATCATGGAAGACCTGCCGGACGATGCAGGGGTGATGCTCGCGGACGGCAGGCTCAAGCAGGTCCCGGGCATCGGCAAGGACCTGTACACAAGAATAGAAGAATACATCCACACCGGCAGGATGGCGGTCCATGACGAACTCCTGCAGGAATTTCCGCAGGGTGTGCTCGATATCCTCGCCATACCCGGGGTCGGCCCGAAGACCGCAAAGCTTCTCTTCGAAACCTATGGCATAGATTCTGTTGAAAAACTCGGAGCGTCAGCAGAATCCGGGGCCTTGCAGGGAATCAAGGGCTTCAAGGAGAAGACCATCGCCAATATCCTCAAGGGGATTGCTTTGAAAAAAAGCATCCAGGGCAGGTTCCCCCTGGGAACGGCTCTCCCGATCGGTGAAATGATCATCCAGGAACTGGGCAAGGTCAGGGGGGTCCGGTCACTTGAACTTGCAGGCAGCATCCGGCGCAGAAAGGAGACGGTCGGGGATATCGATATCCTGGTCGTTTCGGACGAACCGGGTCCCCTGATGGACGCCTTCGTCAGGCTCAAGGACATCGAACGGGTCCTCTCGCACGGCCCGACCCGGTCATCGGCGATCCTGAAAAACACGCACCTCCAGGTGGACGTCCGGGTCGTTGAAAAAGACAGCCTTGGTGCTGCACTCGCATACTTTACCGGGTCGAAGACGCACAATATCAAGCTCCGGGAGATCGCCGTAAAAAAGGGATACAAGCTCAACGAGTACGGCGTTTTCGATATGAACGGCCGGAAGATTGCGGGTGCAACAGAGGAGGACGTGTACGACATCCTCGGACTGCAGTTCGTGCCCCCGGAGATCCGGGAGGACCAGGGAGAGATCGAGATGGCCCTCGAACGGAACCTTCCCCGGTTGATAGGCCTGGCTGATATCAGGGGGGATGTGCACATGCATACCGTTGCCAGCGACGGCAACAGTACGGTCGGGCAGATGGCGCTCTCTGCGCAGGCGCTGGGGTACGCTTACATCGCCATTACAGACCACTCCCAGTCGCTCGGCGTGGCGCACGGCCTTACACCGCAGCGGCTGGAGCTCGAGATCCGCGAGATAGAAGCGTTCAACAGGACCGGTGCACGGATTAAGGTCCTCAGCGGCATGGAGGTCGATATCCTCGCTGACGGGAGCCTGGACATGGACAGCGGCATGCTCGGCAGGCTGGACATCGTGATCGGTTCGATCCACTCCGGGTTCAGGCAGTCGAAGGAGCAGATAACCGGCCGCATGATCAGGGCGATGGAAACAGGGCTGGTCGACTGCATCGGACACCCCTCGGGCAGGCTCATCGGCGAGCGGGACGCGTACGACGCCGACTGGGACGCTGTGTTCTCCGCTGCACAGAAATACCGCGTCGCCATGGAGATCAACTCCTATCCCCTGCGGCTGGATCTGACGGACACCATGATCAAGAAGGCGCGTTCAAAAGGTTTGAAGTTTATGATAACAACTGATAGCCATGATCCGAAGCAGATGAGGTACATGAACTACGGCGTGTCCGTCGCGCGCCGCGGATGGCTTGAAAAAGACGATGTCGTCAACACGCAGGAATTCAAACATTTTACAGGATGGCTGAAAGGAGACCGATGAAGCAGGACTGGATTGTTCGATTCGGAGATTTTGTTTTTAAACACAGGGATACGCTGCCCGTACCGTTTATCATAGTCACCGTTTTGGTGCTCGCATTCACAAAACCCACGTTCAGTGCCGGTGATGCCCGGTTGCTGTTGTTTGTCATGGGCGGCCTGGTCATACTCGGCGGGGAGGCCATACGGATCTGGGCAGTCGGTTATTCCGGCGGCACCACGCGATCGAAGAAGCTCATTGCAGACCGGCTGGTCATGGAAGGTCCGTACTCCCTTATCCGCAACCCCCTGTATGCGGGCAATTTCCTGATCGCGCTGGGCTTTTCACTGCTGGCAAACGCGGTCGTAATCGTCCCCCTTGTGGTCCTCTATTTTGCGATAGAGTATTACCCGATCGTCAGGCGCGAGGAATATTTCCTGCTCGAAAAATTCGGCGAACCGTACAGCCGGTATCTCAGCGAGGTGCCGCGCTTCTTCCCGAAAGCCTTCACGACCAAAAAGGCAGTCTACGATCCCTCTGCGCTCAAGGGCGAGCGCTGGACCATGATCGGCATTGTCTCCATGCTGGTTGTCATGATCATCATAGACATCGTCCGGTTCAAGTTTCTCTGAGCGCCATTGTCCGGCAAAAGCCACTGCAGCGGCGTCCCGGTTTAACCGGTGCGCTATATCGCAGCGACAGCACCTGAACACCGGCGGTTCAAGGGAGCATCCCGGCGCTGTCAAGATCCCGTCTGCTGGCAACGCCGGAGAGCATGCTTTGATGGAGGTGCCGGTTTTTCCTGCACGCGGCAAGAAGATCTTCCATCGCCTGCCGTGAAGCCGGAGTCGCCTGGAACTGCTGTAACCCGGCCATGGCACAGATCCGTTCGCCGGCTTCCTGCAGGGTGGTCTTCTGCAGATCCACGACAAGATCGTACTGCGAAAGGTCGTCCCAGTCCGTTTTATACAGGAACCGCGCCCATTTCCTTTTTTGTTCGTCCATCGCAAGGATATACGCCTTTGCGTCCGCGCGGGAGAGCCCGTTGTTCTTCATGGCAAACACGATGCGCTGCTCCAGAGCGGCGACGATCATCACCTTGATGATATGGGAGATGCCTTTGTACAGCAAGTTGCCGCCCACGAAATAACAGTTCAGCAGCAGGTGTCCCCCGTGCCCGTGATAGATGATATTATCGTGCCGGGCTTCTTCGCACAGTGCTGCCTGGACAAAGGCAAGGTAGTGCGCCCGGTCGCTGTTCATATCCATACCCGAATGCTCCCGGGTGCTGAAGGACTGTTCTATTGCAGCGCGCAGTTTGTGCTCTGAGACGCCGGCCTCGGCAGCAGCGCGGACGATAACCTCCCTGCTCACCGAACGATAGTGCAGCCTTTTGCCAAGTTCTTCGGCGAGTTGTTTTCCCCCGCTGAAGGTACCTCTCGAAATAGTGATAATCGGCATACAAAATCCCCCCTTCATAAAAGATATGTGGTTTTATAGTAACAATAATTACATGCAAGGATTGTGCCAATTTGTATACAACAGGCTCAGCTATCTCTGAAGACACGGTTATGCGACTGCCCGCCGTTGAGTGCTGATACAGGAGGAGGGTGGGTCAAAACATGCGCCTGCGGGATTATGCGCACCTGTGCCGGGTGCTGCCGGTGTGCAGAGGAGGCGTTCCTGCTGACCGAAATAAACGGGATTATAAAATAGAATAGCTTTTTTTTAAAAAAAAGGCTTAACAAGGATGACAGCAGCAATGATAGTACGGATATGCCGAAAAAAAAGGAGAATACACGATGAACTACCTGTTACAACCAAAAAAATTCAAGAGCCTGATGGCAGATAAGGGGTCGCAGGCCATTCTGGACAAAACCATTGCCTTCTTCGAGAAAATGGGCAAAACGAGGCTGACCGAGGATTTCAATAAAAAGGTCTGGTACCGCGAGTTCGTGGATTTTATTGCCCGGGAACAGATCTTTGCCAAGCTGCTCACGCCGGGCCAGTACGGCGGCGGGGATCCGGACTGCCGCTGGGATACTGCACGCAACAGCGAATACTCCGAACTCCTTGCCTTTTACGGATTGGGCTACTGGTACTGTTTCCAGGTCAGCATCCTCGGGCTTGGTCCCATCTGGATGAGCCCCAACGAGAAGGCCAAGCAGCGGGCGGCAGAGCTGCTGAAAAAGGGTGCGATCTTTGCCTTCGGCCTGTCGGAACGGACGCACGGTGCAGACATCTACTCGACGGAAACCGCGCTCACCCCGGCTGCAGGCGGGACCTGGGTGGCAAACGGAGAGAAGTACTATATCGGAAACGGCAACGAAGCCGAAATGGTTTCAACCCTCGGCAAGGTCAACGACGGGACAGATGATTATGCATTCTTCGTCACGAACTACCGCAACAAGGCCTACGAGCTCAAGAAGAACGTGATCTCCCATCAGGAGTATGTCGCGAACTTTGCGCTCCATGACTATCCCGTGACAGCAGACGATATCCTCTCCCGTGGTCCGCATGCCTGGGACTGTGCGCTCAACACCGTCAACATCGGCAAATTCAATATCGGTCCAGCATCCATCGGTGTTGTGGAGCACAGCTTCTACGAGGCCATCACCCATGCTTCGAACCGGGTCCTCTACGGGATGCGCGTCACGGACATGCCGCATACGAAGAAAAATTTCGTGGACGCATGGCTGCGCATCGCGGGCATGAAGCTTTACCAGCGCCGTGCGACGGACTATTTCCGCAATGCCGCACCCTCTGACCGGCGTTACCTGCTCTACAACCCGACGAGCAAGATGAAAGTCACGCTGCAGGCTGAAGAGGTCATCAACCTGCTCTGGGAGGTGATCGCTGCCAAGGGCTTCGAAAAGGACACCTATTTTTCCATGGCTGCTGTCGATATCCGGGGACCGTCGAAGCTCGAAGGGACGGTCCACGTCAACGTCCAGCTCATCCGGAAATTCATGAAAAACTATTTCTTTAACCCTGCCGTCTATGCACCGGTTGCACCGGAGTTTGCGCTCAGGGACGATCTGTTCCTGTTCAACCAGGGACCTGCGAGGGGGCTGGGCTCCATTCAATTCCACGACTACCGGCCGGTGTTCGAACGAAACAAACACCTGCCGAATGTGGGGATCTTTATCCGGCAGATTGATTTGCTCAGGGGATTGCTCGAAAAGGCCGGTCCGGACAAGGCACAGGACATGAATCCGCTGTTTTCCCTGCCGCTCGGCGAGATGTTCTCCATCGTTGTCTACGGCCAGCTGATACTCGAACAGGCGGAACTGGCCGCACTCGACCCCGGTGTCCTCAACCAGATCTTCGACTTCATGGTACGCGACTTTTCCCGCTTTGCGCTCCAGATCTATGCGCTGCATGCGACCCGTGAGGACCAGCGCGGCTACTGCCGGGACATCATGCTGATCAAGCCTCAGGAAGACGACGCGGAATACACCAGGGTATGGGATGACTTCGTGCTTCCCCTCAACGGCGAGTATGTGATGAACGATTGAGCCCCAGCATGCACTCAGGAAGTTTCCTTATTCGCTCAAACGCATTTTATAGGTTAACTGCGCTGTTGTTTGACTGCGGATGGATGGTACTGTGTACGCTGAGCTTACAGTCCGGCGGCCGGTTCCCCGAGCGCTTTTCTGATGGTGTCTGCGATCTCGTGGGCGTACACATGGATGAGCTTTTGATCCTGCCCCTCGATCATGACCCGTGCAAGTGGTTCTGTTCCTGAGTACCTGACCAGCACCCTGCCGGTGTCCCTGAGTTTGCCGGATACGTCCTGGATGACCCTTTCAATTTCCGGTACGCTTGAAAACGGCGTTCTCCGGGCGACCGGTACGTTGATCATGACCTGGGGATACTTCTCCATGACCCCGGAGAGCTCGGAAAGCTTTTTGCCGGTCGTCACCATCAGGGAAAGCACCTGCAGTGCACTGATGATGCCGTCTCCGGTCGTCGTATATTCTCCGAAAATGATGTGCCCGGACTGCTCGCCACCGAGTACAGCTCCCTCCTTGAGCATGTTCTCGAGGACGTACCGGTCACCGACCTTCGACCGTGAAAGCCGTATGCCCTCTTTCTTCAGTGCGAGTTCGAGCCCGATGTTGCTCATGACCGTGGCAACGACGCCATCGCCCTTGAGCCTGCCTTCCCGGTGCAGGTGCAGTGCGCTCATGGCAAGGATAACGTCTCCGTCGATGAGCGTGCCGTTCTCATCGCAGAGGATCACGCGGTCGCCGTCACCGTCGAGGGCGATGCCCGCATCGGCCTTGTATTTTTTGACCGCAGCAATCATGGCTTCGGGGTGCGTGGACCCGCAGTTATGGTTGATGTTTTTCCCGTTCGGCGCCGCCCCGATGACCGCGATCGCTGCACCGAGCTCCTGAAACACGGTGGGTGCAATCTTATACGTCGCACCGTGCGCGCAGTCGACGACCAGCTTGAGGCCGGTCAGGGAAAGGTGCCTGGGAAATGAGTGCTTTAATGAAACGATATACCTGCCCGCAGCATCGGAGAGCCGGTATGCCTTGCCGATGCGTTCCTGTTCGATCGTCGGCTGGATGGTGCTGCCGTTCAGGACCATCTTTTCCATCGCCTCCTCGATCGTATCGTTAAGCTTGTATCCGTCCGGTCCGAAAAATTTGATGCCGTTGTCATGGTAGGGGTTGTGCGAGGCAGAAATGACGATGCCCACATCTGCCTTGACCTCGGTCGTGAGGAACGCGATGCCCGGGGTGGGGAACGGCCCTGTCAGTATGACATCGCCTCCCATGGAGGTGATGCCTGCCGTGAGCGCCATTTCGAACATGTATCCCGAAAGCCGCGTGTCCTTGCCGACGACGAACTTATGGTGCGATTTGCCGTTGGCGAGGATGGCGCTGGCGGCCTTGCCGAGCTTGAGCACGGTCTCTATGGTCATCGGCTCCCTGTTTGCAGTGCCCCGCACGCCGTCGGTACCGAAGAGCTTGTTCATGAACGCTTCACCTTGAAGATGACGACGATCGCCTCGGGCTGGACCGTCACCATCTTGTAGTTCGCCGTGGACAGGGGCACCATGAGGCTGATGGTGTTTCTGAACTTGCTGATGTCAACCGGTATGGTCATGAGAACATTGATATTGCTGATGATGGTGGACGGGCCGATGATGGTCGCCTTGTCCGGTTCGGTGACGATGCCCTTGAGCTCGTGGTTTTCCGGCGGGTTCCCGACGATCGAGACCCCGACGTCCACGGTCCTGCTGACCATGCGGTCGAGGGAAATATTGATGCTGTTGGGATACAGCGTTATGATCTTTATCCCGCTCGGAAAATGAAATTCCGAAGGCGAGACGTTGAAGATGTAGTTTCCGACATCCGTTTTGATCAGGTTGATCGGGTAGGCCGGCTTGCTCTCCGCATAGTTGAATACCGCGGACGAGGGGCCGGACAGCGTTACCTCGATGTACCTCGGGATATCGTTGATGATGACCTCGTCAGCCGGCATATTGTTGATGAGGATGGGGATCTTGAGCGTGATCTCCGAGGTCTTTTCGCTGTGTGCAAAGAACCACAGGAACACTGCAATCAGGACCGCGAGTATCTTGTAGGTGAAATTGTTTGTTATCATCCGGATGAGTTTTCTCATAGAGTTATTCCCAGTAATTTCAACAGTTCGGGCTGCATCGTTTCCGGAGGTTCGAAGACGGTTATGGAATTGTCGACCACGATCGATACCTTGCCGGTTTCTTCCGACACGATGATGATCACGGCATCGGTTTCCGACGACAGTCCGAACGCTGCCTTGTGGCGTGTGCCGTAGGTCGGATGGTACTTCATGTCCTGCGAGAGCGGAAGCATGCAGCCGGCAGCAACGATCCTCTTTCCCTTGATCACGACGGCGCCGTCATGGAGCGGTGCGCGCGTATTGAAGATGGTCAGGAGCAGTTCCTTCGTTGCGATGGCGTCGAGCAGCATCCCTGTGTCGATGGTTTCCTTGATGCCGATGTTCCTCTCGAACACGATCAGCGCCCCGGTTTTTGTCCGCGTCAGCTCCGTGACGGCCTCCGTGACCTGTTCCACGCAGGTCCTCACCTCGCTCGCCTGTGCGGACCCCTTGTTGAAGTAGCCCTTGCCAACGTATGCCAGTGCCCGTTTCAGGTCCTGCTGAAAAACGATGATAATAATGAGGACGATGGAACTGATGAAGTTGTTCAGCAGCCAGTGGAGGGCTGTCAGGTCGAAGACGTTGGACAGGATATAGGCGCCGAAGATGATGAAAATGCCCAGCAGTATCTGGGCTGCCTTGGACCCCTTGAGCATCAACAGGAGCCGGTAAATCAGATAGCTGACGATAAGGATATCAACCGCATTTTTAACGATGCTGTAGATATAACTGTGCATTATGCATCCAGTATGTGGTTTATCATGGAAAGCGCCTGTTTTGTTTCCCTTATATCATGAACCCGGATAATATCAACCCCGTGCGTTGCAGCCCATACTGCTGTCGCGAGCGACCCGGGCACGCGTTCCCCGGTATCGGTCCCGGTGAGCCTGCCGATGAACGACTTGCGCGATGTGCCGGCGAGCACGGGAAACCCCAGCGTCCTGAAGGCGCGGATGTCCTTGAGCAGGGCAAGGTTGTGATCGATCGTTTTCCCGAACCCGATACCGGGATCGACGGCGATGCACTCCCTGTCGATGCCGGCCTCGTTGATTGCGTACCGCGCCCGTTCCTCGAGGTACGAGAGTACCTCAAGGACAACGTCGGTGTAGGAGGGGTTCGACTGCATGGTTGCAGGGGTGCCCTGCATGTGCATGAGGACGACGCCTGCCCCGAATTTT
>JAJYLM010000189.1 GCA_021787655.1 bacterium | reverse complement strand
CAATCCCTGATGTTTCTTATTCCCCTTTGAACCTTGGTTTTCGCTTCTCCATAAACGCCATGAAGGCCTCTTTGGTATCTTCGGATGAGAGCAACAGCATGTTCTTGTGGATGGCCAGCGCAATACCGTCTTTCAGAGGGGCAAAGCGGCTGTAGTTCAGGACCTCTTTCGAACTTTGAACCGCAAGGGGAGCGCTCTCCACGATCTCTGCCGCAAGTTTTCCGGCTGCGTCCAGCAATGACTCCTGATCCGGATAAACATCCAGAACGAGCCCCATCTTCTCGGCTTCTGCTGCGCTGAAGTACCGGCCGGTATAGGCCATTTGACGTGTGTACATCTGTCCGATGATGAAGGGCAGGCGCTGAAGAACACCCATGTCAGCCACCAGGCCGACCCGCGCCTCCCTGAGGGAGAATTCGGCATCCCTGGTACACAGACGAAAGTCACAGGCAGCGATGATGTCCAGTCCTGCTCCGATGCACTTGCCGTGAACCGCAGCGATGACCGGCTTCCTGCACTCTTCGACAGCATGGCCGCAGTCGAAAAGGTTTTTATCCTTCAGGGGGATTTCGAGGAGCCGTTTGGACCCGCTGACCCCCCGGGTGGCGGCATCCATCATGTCCAGACCCGCCATAAATATCCGGGCATTGCTCTTGAGAATAATGACGCGGACGTTCTCAGCTGCGTCCAGTTCGCGGAAAACTTCGGTGATCTCGGTTGCAAACTCATAGCTCAGGGCGTTCAGTGTTTCGACCCTGTTTAACCCGACGGTAGCAATCTGATTTTCTTCTGTCACTTCGATATACTTGTACGGCATTCGAACCTCCTTTAAAATCGCCGGTACAGGACCGGGACTGTTGACCGCGGTCATGTTCTCAACCAGCCGCAGTGTACCGGTGCTGCTGCCCCTCACAACGGGCCGGGCATGGGGAGAGTTTATCCGTTCAGGCCTGACAGTCAACTGCTTTTGCTTCCCTGCATCCCTTCCCGGTGGAGCGGCGCCTCGATGCACTGCAGTGTGTTTGGTTGACAAACAGGGTCAAGCAGATCTACTCAGGCAGAGACAGGGAGCAAGTTTCACCGGAGACTTTCCACTACGTATAAAGGAGCAGGCATGCACGCAGCGCAGGACGGCGACACGATAATCACCGTTTCAAATCTGGTAAAAAAATATGGCAGCTTTACTGCTGTCGACAATATTTCTTTCGAGGTAAAACGGGGTGAAATCTTCGCGTTCCTCGGCCCGAACGGTGCGGGCAAGTCGACGACCATAAAAATGCTGACGACCCTGCTCACTCCCACCAGCGGGAATGTCGTGCTCAACGGGGGTTCGATCTCTGAACATAAGGACAGCATCAGGAAATCCATCGGGATTGTGTTCCAGGACCCCAGCCTCGACGATGACCTCACCGCCGCTGAGAACATGCAGTTTCATGCCGTCTGTTACAAGGTCCCGAACAACCTCAGAAAACAGCGGATAGACGAGCTTCTGAAGTTCGTGGAACTCTTTGACCGGAAGGACGATCTCGTCAAGACCTTCTCGGGCGGCATGCGGCGCAGGCTGGAGATCGCGCGGGGCCTCCTGCATCACCCGGCCATCCTGTTCCTCGACGAACCGACGCTCGGGCTTGACCCGCAGACGCGCAACCACCTGTGGAACTACGTCAGGGACATCAACAGGAAGGAGAACATGACCGTCTTCCTGACGACCCATTACATGGAAGAGGCGGAAAAGGTCGCCCAACGGATCGCCATCATCGACCACGGCAGGATCATCTCGACCGGCAGCGCTGAACAGCTCAGGCAGCAGACGAAAACGGGTTCGCTGGAAGATGCATTCATCACCCTGACCGGGGAAACGATCCGGGATGAAGAGGCAAGCGGACTCGACCAGATGCGGAAGATGAGAAAGATGTGGGAAGGCGGAAGGAGTGGAAGGAAATGAGCGTGATCTACATTTTATGGCTGCGGCAGCTGAAGAAATATTTCAGGTCACGATCGAGGATCATCGGATCGCTGGGACAGCCGCTCCTCTTTCTGCTCGCCTTCGGCTTCGGGTTTTCCTCGATCTATAAAAAGGCCGGCGAGGGTAATTACCTTCAGTTCCTCGCACCCGGCATTATCATGATGAGTGTGCTCTTCACTGCTGTTTTCTCGGGGATTGACATCATCTGGGACCGGCAGTTCGGTTTTTTAAAGGAAACGATGGTGGCCCCGGTCTCCCGGCTTGAAATCATGCTGGGCAAGGCCTTCGGCGGTGCTACCGTCGCCTGCCTGCAGGGCGTATTGGTCTTCGTCCTGACCCTCGCGGTGGGGTTCCGGCCCCGCAGCCTCCTCATGCTTCCGGCGGCCCTCGTCTTTGTCATACTTGTTGCCGTGCTGTTTACGTCCCTCGGCATTGCCCTCGCTTCGCTGATGGAAGACATGCAGGGCTTTCAGCTGATCGTCAATTTTCTTATCATGCCGGTGTTCTTTCTGTCGGGTGCGCTCTTCCCGCTCAACGGGGCACCCCGGGCGATGGATATCATCGCGCGCGTCGATCCCATGAGTTACGGGGTGGACGGCCTGCGGTATGCGTTCCTGGGCGGTGGCAGCACCTACGGGATAGCAACCGACCTGATCGTGCTGACGGCTTTGACGTCGGTCCTCCTGTGGACCGGAAGCCGTCTGTTCGAACGCATCCAGGTGTAGCACACCGTTGACCTTCCCTGCTGCGGGTGCCGGGCGTGCGTGCCCCGGGAGCCTCTGTCTGTTGACAATACATAACAATGCTATATATTGATAATGGTATATAATCGATGCAGCGATATTTGATGAAAGCGAGAATCCTCTGAAAGAACGAAGGAGCGCGCGCCTGACACCGGCGCTGGTAGGCCGTTCATGACCGCTCCGGCAGATCACCCGGAGGAGCCCGTGCAGCGGACGCCCCGGGCATGAACGACACCTGCAGCGAACCATGGACTGTAACCAGGACTGTAACCAACGATGCCCAACGATAAGAATACTCAAAATGACAACGGCTATAAATGGTGGGTGCTTCTCATTGTCGTGATCGGCA
>JAJYLM010000040.1 GCA_021787655.1 bacterium | reverse complement strand
TGACGTTAAAGGTGAAATCCGGATACGCGGCATCAGCGAGGGTCAACTCCGGCGGTATGGTATCCACGGTGAACGGCAGTGCACTTCCGGTCATCTTCGCACCGGTCTCTGCATTCATGACCCTGACCTGCAGTGCATGTTCTCCGTCCATAAGATTATCGAGCCGTATGGTGGTATCCGTCGTCCACAGCGACCACCCCTGCCATACCTGGCCAAGCACGGACTGGTCCGAAATCCGCCATGATACCTGCACGTGCGGCGGCAGGACGGAATCCAGCGTGAACACAACGCCGGAACGGGTATTGATCAACGGCGGGGCAGTATCCGTGTTCAATGCCATGGTCTGCAGCACCCCTGTTGCAGGGCTGTTGTACGTCAGCATACCGACCTGCGGCACCGAAAGTGTCGACAGGTTCAGGAGGTTCATAAACCCGGTCACGTCGAGATACACATTCAGGTATCCGCCGGACGGAACGATGTCCTTGATCAGCACGGTGACACCGCTGAACGAGAACGCGGAGCTCAGCGTGGGCAGTGCCGTCCCGATGAAGCTGGTGGCAAGACCCAGTCCCATCTGGATCACGGCGTTCACGTTGGACGGTTTCGTCAGCTCCGATGCAAGGACAACATCGCTGATCTGCATGCTGCCGGGCGTACTGTCGATCGCGACCACCAGCATGGGGTTGCCGTTCTGGTCCAGCTTGTTCGGATCGAGATAAACCTCGGCCTTGATGGAGACGTTGGCGCTCAAAACAAAGGCATCGGCATACTGGGTATTATAAGCAGCGCTTGCGTCCGGATAGGTCTGCGCCTCGTCAACGCCAAGCTGTCCCTCGATAATGACGCCGTTCAGGATAACCGTATCCCAGATATTCTGCGGCGAACCGAGGACCATCACCGGTGCCTGCGTGGGGATGATCTTCAGGACAAGGCTTCCGGTACTCGGCAGTTCAGGAATAAGACCCTTGAGCAGCCCGACGGGTAGCGGCGGCGTCGATATGCACATCATGCCGCTCTGATACACGGCATACAGCGCCTGATTGATCAGGTCCTGGGAAACACCGAACCCCAGCATGACATCGGTCCTCGAGGTGTCAAGCGTCGGTGCGGAAATGGTCGGTGTCGGCGGTGCGGCGAGCGGCAGCGGCAGGCACGGTGCAGGTCCGCTTGCAGGACCGACACCACCGTCGAGGCTGACGTCCAGGGCGTTGCTCGTAATGTTCAGCGCCTGGTAGAACAACGACGGCCTGATCTGGTACGCTACCGGCGGATAGGTGCCGTGGAGGTACAGGTTTATATTGATGGTGCTGAGCATCTGGTTGATCTGCGGGATCAGCATGGAGTTGATCGCCGAATTGATAGCGGATGTTATGGTCCCGTTGATCAATGACCAGATAGCGTCCCACGCCCACTGCGGTATGGTGATGCCGCAGACGGTCGGGGGAGCGGGCTCAGGTATGGTCTGCAAATTTATTGCCGGGGTGCCTGCAAGCTGCAGTTTCAGATAATGACCGTCCAGGACCGGCTGAATGTTGACGCTCACCGATGCATCTGCATTGAGGTTGGGAACGCTGAACCCGCAGGACGTACAGATCCAGAAAAGAACTGCATGAACAGTCCCGGAGATCTGATTGATGTATGCGTGAATATCGTTCACAACCAATGATATGCTCTGTGTTGCGCCGTTCCACGTAAGGTCGAGGTTCGGCTGACCGTTGTATTGTCCCGGGATAGTAATTTGGATAGTTGCTGAATTGATACCATAGCTGAACCCGGAAAAACCTCCGGGACAACCCGGATCCGGTATGCCTGCAAAGGGAAAAGTGGTCGTTAACCCGGTAAAGTTCTGAGAAACGTAGGTGAGCAAAGATTGATACACTGCTATGTTAACGGCGTTGGGCTCCCATAAAGGAGGTGCTGATGTGTCCGCATTTCCCCGACCGCACAAAAAAACAACAGTTATTAAGAAAATCCCCAAAAATAAAAAAATTAATTTTTTCATTATGACGGATAATGATGATTTTATAACGTGACGAGTCCAAAATGTCAAGCCCAAAATCATAACTGTTGAATAACACGGCAGTGTATGCTTTTTATAACATCAGCCATGATACAGAAGAACGCGCCAGCCATCAAAAAATCCAGGATACTGGTAACCTGCGCAAAGGGGATTGCACCATTCCTCAGGGAAGAACTTATCCGGCTCGGGTTCCCCGTACTGACGGAATCGGTTGCTGGGATCGGGACCGAGGGCTCGATTGACGATACCCTGAGGCTCAACCTCATGCTCCGGACGGCACACCGGGTCTTGTTTCTCATCAGGGAATGTGTGGCCATGGATGCCGGCGGATTGTACCGGGAACTGGCCGGCATACCGTGGGAAGAATTTATCGCAGAAGACGGATATGTCTGCGTAACGTCCAGTGTCGATAACCCGAGCATAACAGATTCTCGGTATGCGAACCTGAAGGCAAAGGACGCAATTGTCGACAGGATCAGCGCCCGGCGCGGCCGTCGTCCGGACTCCGGTCATGACAAGAGCCGCTCCGTCGTCAATGTCTATTGGAAAGGCAGGGAATGTGCCGTGTACCTCGATACATCCGGCGAAGCACTGTCCCAGCGCGGCTACCGAAAGCTCCCCCTGTCGGCGCCCATGCAGGAAACCCTCGCCGCAGCCGTTGTCATGGCAACCGGCTGGGACGGGACCAGGGACTTCATCAATCCTATGTGCGGCAGCGGGACCCTTGCCATCGAAGCAGCATGGATAGCGCTCAACAGGGCGCCCGGACTATTAAGGAACAACTTCGGGTTCATGCACATCAAAGGCTATCATAAACCGCTCTGGCAAAGCCTGCGGAGCCGGGCCCTTCAGGAATCCCGGAATTCCATGACCTGCAGGATCCTCGCGACGGACATCAGCAGGCAGGCGATCGAAGCCGCGCGGCAGAATGCTGCTCAGGCCGGCGTCGAAAATATGATAGAATTTTCTGTCTGTGATTACCGGAAAACACCGCTGACGGACAACACCGGCATCGTCATGCTCAACCCGGAATACGGACAGCGTCTGGGAAATCCCGGCACGCTCGAGGAAACGTACCGGGAAATCGGGAATTTCTTCAAACAGCGGTGCATTGGCATGACAGGTTACGTATTCAGCGGAAACCTCGAGATGAGCAAAAAGATCCGCTTAAAGACAAAACGGAGAATCCCGTTTTTCAACGGCGGCATCGAATGCAGGCTCATGGAGTACGAACTGTACGCCGGCAGCAGACGAAAGGCGGACGATCCGTCCTGAGCAGCAGCCCCTCAGCCGGCACGGTATTGGCAAACCGGTTCCCTTGATTTTTCTCTGCGGTCGTTGAGATAATGGTTCCTGTGCAAAACAACGATACGAATTATAAATGGTGGGTGCTTGCCATCGTCATGATCGGCAGCTTCATGAGCGTGCTGGACAGCTCCGGCATGAACATCGCCCTGCCGCACTTTATGGTCGCATTCGGCATCAATATGGAACAGGTCGAATGGATCTCCACGGTCTACATGCTTGCATTCGCAGTCTTTATCCTGTTCGCGACATGGATGAAGAACCTCATCGGACTGAAACAAACGTTCCTCTTCGGATTGTCCTTTTTCGTCATCGGGTCATTTCTGTGCAGCTTTTCCTGGAGCCTCGACTCGCTCATCTTCTTCAGGGTGATACAGGCGATCGGTGCAGGGGCTATCACGCCGATCAGCGTCACCATGCTTTCCGAGGTGTTTCCGAAAGAAGAACGGGGCTTTGCACTCGGCATGTGGGGAGCAGGGACGACCGTCGCTCCTGCCATAGGCCCGATGCTGTTCGGCTATATCATCGACCACGTGGGCTGGCGCGCACTCTTTTATATCAATATTCCCATCGGCGTACTGACCCTCTTCTGGGGACTCACGGTCTTACGGCCGTCAAAGGGCAATCTGAAGCTGTACAAGAATTTCGACTATATCGGGTTTGTTACATTCTCCGTGTTTATCAGCACCTTGATGGTTGCACTGCAGAAGGGCCAGGAAAAAGGCTGGATGTCCGGGTATATAACGTCGCTGTTCGCGACATCGTACTTCTCCTTTTTACTCTTTGTCATGACGGAGTTTATCGTCAGCCATCCCATCATGGACCTCTCCATTTTCAAAAATTATAATTTCACCCTGTCCAATATCATGCAGATCACGCGGTCTGTCGCACTGATAGGGAGTGTTTTCCTCATGAGTATGTTTTTTCAAAACCTCATGAACTACTCGGCGACGACGACGGGTATGATGCTTATACCGCAGGCGCTGGCCCTGACCGTCAGCATGCCGATCGCAGGCAAGGTTTCCGACTGGCTTGGTGCAAAAAGGCCGATGATCTTCGGTACCCTGCTGACGGCATTTTCCCTTTTGTATTTTTCATCGTTGTCGATCTTTTCCAGTACAGCGTTCATCGTTGCTGGTATGATCATGCGGGGGTGCGGCATCAGCTTTATCATGGCGCCGCTGACCAATTCGGCCATCAACGCACTCGAACCCGAACAGGTCAACCTTGGTTCCGGTATCCTGAACCTCCTCCTGAGAATCGGCAGTTCGTTCAGCATCGCAATCATGGGGGTCATCGTCGAAAACAGGACGGACTTCCATATGATGAATTATACGGGCGGTATCGCCTACACGTCGCCGTTCTGGTACGAGGCGCTGGACAAGGTCAGGGCGTATGCGTTGAGCACAGGCGCCAGCTTCCGCAACGCCGGCATTGCCGGCAAAGGTATATTCATAGGATACTACCTGAAGCGGTGGGCAAGCGCCAACGCCTATGACGATGCCTTTTTCCTGTCGGCACTGTTCGTCCTGGCGAGCCTGCTCCCGGCGTTCATGATCAAGAACATCGTCTATAAAAAGACCAAACCTTCAAAAGAAGCGGCGATGGTCCAATCCGAGGAACAGTAACCTCACTCTTTCTGCTGCCGGTTGAAAGCGATGGCCGCGAGCAGCGTGCTCCCGAGTGTAAAAACGGTCATGAGAACGACGTCCGAGAACAGGGAAAAGTCCGAATGGAAATGTGCAAATTCGACAAACATGACGTGCTTGAAGCTGTCGATGCCGTAGCTGAGCGGGTTGAGATACATCAGGTAACGCATGAATGCCGGAAGGACACTGATCGGGTACATGGCGCCGCTCAGAAAGAACATGGGCATGACGATGAAGTTCATGATGATGTTGAAACTCTCGAACGATTTTATCATGGAGGCGATAAAAACACCGATGGCGGCAATGCACATCGAAACCACCATGATAAAAATGACCAGCAGGAGCGCTTCGAATATCGTAAACCGGATACCGATAAACGGCGCAGCGGCCATGATGATGATGCCCTGAATGGTCGATACGAGCATGCCGCTCACGATCTTGCCGAAGGCAATGGAAAAACGGGATACCGGTGTAATGAGGATCTCTTTCATGAAGCCGAACTCCCTGTCCCATACGATGGATATGGACGAGAACATCGCGCTGAAAAGAATCGTCATCCCGAGAATACCGGGAAGGATAAACTGGATGTAGCTCACGCCGAGCCCTCCCCTGATGACCTGGTTGAGGCCCGTACCGATCAGGAAGAGCCACGTGAGCGGCCTCGCTATCATGCCGATCAGCCGGGATTTCTGCCTGAAAAACTTCTTGAGGTCCCGCATGGTAATCACGTAGATCGGGAGGATAATCTTTCTCATCTGTGTCGTCCTTTCCTTGAGGCAGGGCGGTCGACATATTCGTCCCGTATCTCCGAACCGGTCAGCGCGATATAGACCTCTTCCAGAACGGGCTTGTTGATCCTGAAATCGTCGATCTTCAGACCCGAGCGGTTCATGACCTGCTTCAGGAACAGATCCGGATCTTCCGTCCTGATCTCGTACCGGCCGCTGCCGAGATCAGCCATGCCGTACCCGAGGAGGGTCTGCACGGTTGCGCTGTCGGTCGCTCCGAAGGTCACCGTCGCCTTGCCCATTTCGTTGATCAGGCGCTGCGGGTTTCCGACCGCGACGATCCTGCCGTGGTCGATGATGGCTATCCGATCGAAATCGGACGCTTCCTCGATATAGTGGGTCGTGACAAATATCGTCGTTCCTTCCATCCGCTTCATTTCCTTGATAAAGTTCCACACGTTCGCCCGCGTCTGCGGATCGAGCCCGATCGTCGGTTCATCCAGGAACAGAACGCGCGGCCTGTGGAGCAGCCCCCGGATGAGTTCGAGCCTGCGCTTCATACCGCCGGACAGGTGCTTGACCAGCTCGTTTTTTTTGTTCTGCAGTCCTATCATGGAGAGGAGCTCATCGATCCTGCCGATCGCATCGGACCTGGTCATGCCGTACAGGTAGGCATGAAACAGAAGGTTTTCGAACGTTGTCAGCTCGTTGTCCAGGGTCGTTTCCTGGAAAACGAGCCCGATGTGCTCCCTGATTTTATCGGACTCCTTCCCGGCATCGAGCCCGGCAACGAATGCCCTGCCTGACGTCGGTTTGAGCAGGGTACACAGGATGCTGATGGTCGTGGTCTTGCCTGCACCGTTGGGACCGAGGAACCCGAACAGCTCCCCATACCCGATCTCGAACGATATGCCGTTGACCGCCTGCGTACCATCATATGACTTATAGAGGTCCTGCACCTCAATCGCATTCATGGATCTTAGAAGACCACAGGTGCGGATACCGGATCAACAGTTTTTTCAGCGTTCACCCCTTGAACGCGTGCAGAAACCGGATCCACCGGTCCAGGTCAATGTTTTCCGCCCTGTCCTGAAGGTCGATGTCTGCCTGCCTGCACCACGCCGCAACCTGCAGGGGATCGCCGAGCGGCTTGAGGGTGTTCCTGAGCATCTTTCGCCTGCCGCTGAACGCGTGCTTCAGGATGCCAATCAGTGTTTGCTCGTCCTGACTGCTTATCAGGGGACTGTGCACCTGCATCCTGATCACGACGGAATCGACCTTGGGGGCCGGCAGAAAAAGCCTCCGGTCAACCTGCCTGACCACCTCTGCATCGTAATGCAGCAGGCGCAGGATGGACAAAAGACCGAAGTGCTCTTCTGAGGGCAGTGCGGCAACCCTCATGCCGACCTCTTTCTGGAGCATGATGACGATGTCCGTCACAACGTCATGGTTGCCGAACAACAGACGGAGGATCGGGCCCGATATGTAGTAGGGAATGTTGCCGGCCACCTTTCCCTGCCCTGCAAAAACACCCCTGATATCGAGACCGAGAATGTCCTGCCGGAGCACACGGAACCAGGGCCTGTTGCCGAACTGGCTCTGCAGATAAGCTGCATACCTCGGGTCTATCTCGACCGACGTCAGCAGCGGACGGGGATCAGGAACAGTCTCGATCTCCTGCACGATGCGTTCCGTCAGTGCACCGCAGCCGGCGCCTATTTCGAGGATACGGTCACCGGGCCCGATGTGCAGTGCACGCACCGTATCATCGACAACGGCACTGTCCGTCAGGAGATACTGTGCAGCTGCCTTATGCGGCAGAAGTCCGTGCTCTTTGAGGAACGCGTGTGTTATTTGCATAGGCATCGACGGACAGGTCGCTCGTTCTGCCGAGCTTCATCAGATGATAGCCAAGGAAACTCACCATGGAGCCGTTATCCGTGCATAACCGGATTGACGGGATAAAGATCCCGAACTCATTGCTGTACGCCGTGAACATCTCCCTGAGCTGCGAATTGGCCGCAACGCCTCCTGCGACGGCAATGTTCCTGATACGCTTCTGCCGTGCCAGTGCGATGGTCTTTTTCACCAGCACACCGGTTGCAGCGTCCTGGAACCCTGCAGCTATTGCGGAGATCCGTTCCTGTGTCAGAGGCCGGCTGTGTTCGTGCAGGTACCGCACCACTGCGGTCTTCAGCCCGCTGAACGAAAAGTTGTAATTGCCCTTCCTCATCATGGCGAGGGGGAATTTCACGGGTCCATCAGGATTCTGCCTGTTTCCGGAATGCTGTGTCCCGGCGGTCCTTGCCTCCCGTGCGATCCTGTCTATCAGCGGGCCCCCGGGGTACCCGAGACCGAGAGCACCTGCTATCTTATCGTAGGCCTCTCCCGCGGCATCATCGATGGTCTTCCCGTTGAGGACGATATCGGTGAACGAATTGACCGTGTACAGTTCCGTGTGTCCGCCGGATACGACGAGGCCGATATAGGGAAATGAAAGACGGTCAAACTCTATCAGCGGCGAAAACAGGTGAGCCTGCACATGGTCGACGCCGATCAGCGGCCGGCCGAGGGCATACGCGAGCCCCTTTGCGAAATTGACGCCGACAAGCACCGAGCCTATCAACCCCGGTCCTATTGTGACAGCGACACCATCGAGTTCCTGCAGACGGACGCCTGCGTCAGAACATGCCTGAACGACGAGCGGTCCTATCGCCTCAAGCTGGATGCGGGAAGCGAATTCCGGAACGACCCCGCCGTAGATACTGTGAAAATCCATCTGGCTCGATACGCGATCCGCGAGCACGTTGCCGTCCCGGATCAGTGCAACCCCGGTCTCGTCACACGACGTCTCTATCCCCAGCAGGATCATTTTAACTTCTTCAGTTCCTGCGCAGCATCCTTGCTCAGCTTATCCTTCGGATACCGGGATATGAGCTCGTCAAAAAACAGCCGGGCCTTCTTCTTATCGCCCAGCTTTACAAAACTCTTTCCAATCATAAAATACGCGCTCGTTATCAAATTACTGTCCGGGTACTTCTCGACGATGATACCGTAATTGGCGATGGCCGTTTTATAATCTTTTTCCCGGTATGCTGTTTCACCGAGGTAAAAGACCGACCGCGTCTTTTGCTGGACCGTGCCGTTTTTCGCGTACCGTTCAAACACCGGCTTTGCCTGATCATATTTTTTGCTGCGGAACAGTGCCACGGCATCATCGAGGTTCAGGGGATGCGGCCTGACAGACGTTTCCGTGTGGTGGTACGCTGTCTTCTTGCCGTAGGCGCTGGTAAAGCTCATCCATGCTTCGACAGCGGTCATGGACGTTTCCAGTGCCGACAGCCGCTGTTCGATACTCGTATTCAGTGTCCCGCCGGTCGTGGTGAAGAGATCGAGGTCCTGTCTGAGATTATTCAGCCTGTGCTGGAGGATATCCACCCTGTTCCTGAGGTCCTTGATATCGTCGCCGTTGCTCCCGAGCTTCGAGAGCATGTCGACCTGGCTGTTCCGGATGCTCTGGATCTCGGTGTCGAGCTTTGCGTTGATCTGCTCGTTGTTCATGTCGACCTTGGTCTGGAGGTCGCTCATTTCTTTATCAAGACGTATATCCTCGCTCGTCCTGATACAGCCGGAAACCATAATACTGAGAAGCACGCAGCAGCCTATACGGACAATCCTTTTCATAGATTACCTCGTTATGACGACGAATTCGTCCCGTCTGTTTTCGGCCCATGCCTGTTCGTTATGAGCAGGGTTGAGCGGCCGTTCCTTTCCGTAGCTTATGACGGACATCCTCTCCTTCTTCACGCCAAGCTGTAGCAGATAATCCCGTGCAGCTATCGCCCGCTTTTCGCCCAGGGCAAGGTTATACTCCTCTGACCCCCGCTCGTCGCAATGACCTTCTATCTGGATATCAACAGCCGGGTTTGCGGTCAGCCACTGTGCGTTCTCCATCAGGATCTGCTGTGCCTCATTCGAGAGGGCATAGTCGTCAAAGTCAAAGTGTATCATCTTCAGCTGTTTGATAAGGATCCCCTGCCCGAGCGAGCCCTTGCCCACGATCGAGCTCTCCTGGATACCGACGGCGCCGACCGACGACGACGGAGATTCGCCCCCGACGGCGCTGCCCGTGCCCGCGCTCCCCGTGTTCCTGCCGAGTGCTATCTGCCGCGCCGTGTCAGCAAGCTGCTTGCCGGTCAGTGCATCGACCTTTGCCTCCTTGTACTGCCGCGTTCCGACGTACGATTCGGCCTTGCCGATGTACCCTTTCGCCGATGAGTATTCCTGCGGAGCGTACGTCTGCGCACCCGCTATCTTTGCCGATTCGAGTGCTGCTTTCGCGTCCGCGATATCCTTGAGGGGAGGCTGAGCACACCCCGCAAGCATGATCATAACGATAAAAGCCGCACCTGCCACTACCTTTTTCATCGTTCACCTCATTTTATGGTTATCTTGAAATTAATCCTGCTCGACCAGCTCGGAGAACTCATATTATAGTCCGTCGCTATGATCCTGTGCTGGTTGCTACCGTTTGCGTTCATAACATACAACTGATGATGGCCGTCCCGGGACGACACAAAGATGATGTAATACCCGTCCGGAGACCACCGGGGGCTCGTATTGTCACCCTGGTCCTCGGTCAGCCGGACAAGTTCCGAGCCGTCCGGCGCCATGGTGTAGATGTCGTACGTACCGCCCTTGGACAATCCCGAAAAGACGATCCGCTTGCCGTTCGGGGACCATGAACAGGATGCGTTATAATCGCCGGTGAACGTGATACGCTGCACGTCCGAGCCGTCGGCGTTCATCGTATAAATCTGGGGACCGCCTGCCCGGTTTGACACAAAGGCCAACTTTTTACCGTCCGGCGAGAAACTCGGAGAAACATTGATGCCGGAGGTGTTCGTGAGCTGCCTGATGATCCTGCCCCTGGGGTCTATCAGGTAGATCTCCGGGCTCCCCCGGAAACTGAGCGAAACGGCTATCTCGCTGCCGTCCGGAGAAAAACTCGGACTGATGTTCAATCCGTGCCGGTGCGAAACAGTGGTCAGGATGCCGTTGAGAAGATTGAACATGTACAGATCGGGGTTCTGGTGCATGTACGATGTAAACAGGAGCCTGCTCCCGTCCGGCGACCACACCGGCGAGATGTTGATGGTCTTGTTGTAGGTCAGCTGGACCATATTGCTGCCGTCGAGGTCCATGGTGTCGATCTCCTCGGTGCCAGTCCTCTTCGACACAAACGCTATCTTGGAACCGGCGAGACCGGGGTGTCCGGTAAATGCATCGATGATATCGTTGGCAATGCTGTTCCCGATGTACCGCACGTCACCGATACTGCCGGTATACTGTTTCGACAGAAGGGATTTGCCCTGCACGACGTCGTAGAGGTACATCTGCACGACGGCATTCCGGCCCTGGACGTTATACGCCATCTTGACCAGCCCCTCGGCCCCGATGTCCGTCCAGTCGCTGAGGTTGAATTGTCCCATCAGCAGCCCGGCCTTTTTCTCGATGAACATGCTGGGGTTCATGACTGCAAAATATCCGGACGCATCCAGCGCATTTGATATGACCGTGGAGAGGAGTTCGACGTCGTTCAGGTTCGAGCCCGGTCCTGCGACCGGCATGGTCACGGCGATGGGCAGCCGGGTTATGGTCGGAGCATTGATATCGATGTACATCATCGCGGCTGCGTTCCGCAGGATGAACAGTGACGCAATGATTGCTGCAGCCGTCAGTATGCTTTTTTTCATTTACATCCTTCCTTACAGCTAAATTTTATTCCTATTTCTATACTTTGTTGGAGCCAGCTCGGAGGAAAAGGTGCCAGAGGAGACGACCTTTTTATAGCACGAATGGCTGTCTGATCAAAATAAATATTTCCGGAACTTTTTTCCACGCTCATATCCGTGATCGTACCGTCCCTGTGCAGGGTTATGTTGATCACGGTTTCGTACCCGTAGCTCGATGCCGCCATGCTCGGGGGAACGAGCCAGGCATCGTGGATCTTCTGCCAGACCAGTGCATAGTACTGCTGTGCGGCCGGTCCCGACGGTGTTCCTCCTCCCTCATTGCCCGCGGTCTGACTGCCGTTTTGATGAGCGGCGGCCCCGCTTTGAATGGCTTCCTTGATCGCGTTGATCATCTGCTCGTGCCGCACCTCGCGGTTGACGTGCCGTATTGCCGAGAGGAGTTCCTTTGTGGACGGTGCAGTCGATTCGACCGGCAGTATCATGCGCGGTGCTTTTTGCTGCGGAACAGACTGCTGCGGTGCCTGCCGGACAGGACGGAGCGCACCCGGGGCCTGCCCCTGGCCTGCGGACTGTACCGGGGATGATACGAGATTGACCGTATAGACGGGATTGTAGTCTATCGATTTCGAAGGGATAAGGTTCCCATACAGAAGGACGACGAGGAACAGGACATGGACACCTGCCGAGAATGCTACGGTCTTCGTGAAAACAGCGCGCTGGTGAACGGACTCATCCTTCATCGTGCGTGCAAAGGTTCTGTCACCATGCCAAGCTCCTGAATACCGGCCGCTTTGATCTCTGACATAACCCTTACAACGAACCCATACGGAACGTCCTTATCCGCTTTTAAGAACACCTGTTTGTTTTTATTGTATGCATGGAGAGCCTTTAATGTCGAACCGAGTTCATCGATGGTGTACGGATTCTTATTGATATAAATCTTTTGATCTTTTGTAATGGTTATCATGAGCTTTTCTTCCTCAGACTTGAGACTCTGAGCACGTGCCTGCGGCAGGGCGACCTTTATTCCCTGCTGCATCATGGGAGCGGTGACCATAAAAATTATGAGGAGCACCAGCATAACATCCACGAGCGGTGTTACGTTGATCTCGGAAAACGATTGTTTATTGTTACTGCTGAATGCCATTCGTCCGGATATACCTTTCGAACATATTGAGCATTTCTATGATAAAAGCATCCATGTCGTCCATGAAGACCTTGATTCTTCTCTGAAAATAGTTATACGCAAGAACTGCCGGGATAGCGGCAAACAGACCCATTGCCGTGGTGATCAGCGCTTCGGAGATACCCGGAGCCACGATCGCGAGGCTGGCGGATTCCGTGATGCCGATGCTCCTGAATGCTGCCATGATGCCCCACACCGTTCCAAACAGTCCGATGAACGGCGAGGCACTGCCCGTTGATGCGAGGAACGAAAGAAGGTCTTCAAGTTTGTTGACCTCGACCAGGGTCACCTTCCGCATCGCCCGTTCGATAATGTCGAGACTCACGGGTGACGTTTCCTCCACATCCGCCTTTGCACCCTTCTTCCGCATCGCTGTCTTATATCCGACATCGAAGATGGATTTCAGGTAGGAAGCCGGTTTCGACCTGGTTTCTTCATACGCTTCGTTCAGGGTCTTACCGCCGATAAACGCATCCATAAACTCATCCGCTGCCCGGGAAATTTTCTTATACGAAATATACTTGAAGACAATGATAGCCCAACTGAAAATAGACATGATGAGCAGGATGATGAGAACAGCCTTTGCCACAGGTCCCGCTGCAATCACCATAGAGCCGATTGATCCCGTGCTTCCCTGCCCGATAACAGCAAGCCTGACGATAGCGATTAGATTGTTCATGGTTTTGTATGTCCTCTTCTAAAAATATCCCCGGCATGCAGCCGGGGATAGTGTGATGACTTCTGCCATTCTGCTTTACTGCGCTATATGGAGCTCCGCCCTTCTGTTCATGGCCCACGCCTTTTCGTTGTTCTGAGCGTCGATGGGGTCTGATTTACCGTAGCTGATGGTGGACAAACGGTCGCCCGAAACGCCGAGCGTTACCAGATAGTCCTTTGCTGCCTGCGCCCTCTTCTCGCCGAGTGCAAGGTTGTACTCAACCGAGCCTCTGTCGTCGCAATAGCCCGCTACCTTGACTTTGACATTCGGATTCTCGTTCAAAACCTTGGCATCACCTTCAAGGACAGTCTTTGCATCAGGCCTGATATTATATTTATTAAAATCGAAGTGGATCATCAAAAGTTCCTTTTGAATCTCCGCAATCGTCTTCTCTGCAGTCTGCTGCGCCTGTGCGGCTACCGCCGGTGCCTGCTGCGAAGGCTGCGCCTGTGTCGTCTGTGCCGCCGGTGAATTTTGTTCCGGTTTTACTGTTTCCTTGTTTGCACAACCCGCTACCGTAAAACCGGCGATAGCGAGTAGACCTGCAATCACTGTTAATTTCTTCATGGTACCTCCTTTTTTTTTAATACTTAAAGCATGAAAACAGAGAAGTCAATCATTGATTGAGCTGTGCATTATTCCATTTTGAACCATTCGACGCTGTCCCGCAAATAGGCGAGTGCTTCCTTCAATTTTACGAGCAGGTTCTCGGTCTGTCTGATGGTCGTCACGTTCTCCTCGATGTTCTTCAAACTGTTGTCAATGGTGTCCACAGCCGTCTTGTTTTCCCGCTTCTGGACACCGAGCGTCTGATTGACGTTCGTTATGGCGTGCATCGTGGATTCGGCGTTCTTCGCAATGAGCTGGATACTCTTCGTTTGTTCGGACGTCGCAACATGGAGCTTGTTCGTCAAATCTTTGATGCCGTCGACGGTCTGGCTGATCTGCGACGTACCGCTCACCTGATCGTTCATGGCAGTCAGAATCTGTTTCGATACCTTCGATATCATCTCCTGTGCCTCTGCTATGGTGTTCATCGTTATGGTCTGCTCTTTGATCATTTTCTCGATGGACATGGTCACGGAACGGGCGTTTTTGGTACTCTCGTTGATAACGGAAAGCTTCTTGTGTGTCGTCCGGGTAAGGCTGATACCCTCTTCCACGGCCTTCATACCGCTGTCGGCGGCGAGTTTTGCCTTCTGCATCTCGGCATTGATGCTTTTGACGATCCGGTCGATCTCGGTCGTCGATATCCTCGTCCTCTCAGCCAGTTCGTTGATCTCCTGCGCTACGACGACGAACCCTTTGCCGTGTTCACCGGCCTGGTTGGCGATGATTGCCGCATTCAATGCGAGGAGGTTCGTTTTATCCGCAATCTGATTGATGCTGTCCAGGACCTCTGCGATCTGGTTCGAACTTCTGACCAGCAGGTTGATCGAATTGACGATATCGTCGGTCGTCTGCTTGATCCTGCCGATACCTTCAATCGTGATGTCCGCTGATTTCAGGCCGTCCAGCGATTCGTTGACCACGACCTCGGCGAGCTTCGAGTTGTTGATGGCATTCTCGCTGATCTCTTTCGTCGATGATCGTATCTCGTGGACGGACGAGCTCGACTCTTCGATATATTTCGAAAGTTCGCCGAGGTTGTTCGTCACCTCTTTGATCGAGCTGACGATCTCTTCTATGGATATGGATATATCCCCGATGGAGACGGTCAGCCGTTCCGTGGAATTGTCGACCTCTCCGATGGAACTCGTGAACTGGTTCAGCGCCGAGGTGAGATCGGAATACTGGGTGACGACGCCTTCCATGGTATTCGCGATCGTCTCTATCGATGTTATGGCAGAGTTGATGGACTCGAATGCGGTCTTGAGGCCCGATATCTCGCGCA
>JAJYLM010000188.1 GCA_021787655.1 bacterium | reverse complement strand
CGTGCCGAAACACTATGCACTTCGGTGTGCAGGCACGCTTGGGTACCCCTCCCTTCTTTTTAGAGGGGACGAAGAAAGCACCTCCTTTCTCCACCTTATCAGGGATAAAACGCAGACACTTCAGCGCTGGGCGGGGTCCACGAACGTCCGGCAGTTGTACTCGATGTCCCGGACAATGAATTTCGCGTAGGTATAGTCACCCTGCGGGGTGTGCCAGACTGCCTGTGCAGATACCGGCACTCTTCGTCCGTCAACGTCTCTGTACTCTTTCACCGGCGTTGACCACGGGTACGAGAGATAGGTTTTCCCGTCTTCGGAAAAATATCGGTCATTCGATACGAAATCGATAAGTGCTCCGTCCTGTCTGAAGGAGAGCGTCGCTGCTATGGTGTTCCCCTGGTTCGTGAAGATCGTCTGAACGGTGAGCGGGTCCGCGGTCTTCCACTGGATTCGTTTGTCGATCAGCGATGCAGGTGCCAATAAGCACATGTCGTTGAACATGGTCACCGT
Source organism: bacterium (assembly GCA_021787655.1). GTDB lineage: Bacteria > JAMCPX01 > JAMCPX01 > JAMCPX01 > JAMCPX01 > JAJYLM01. The sequence goes on along the minus strand of JAJYLM010000188.1, from coordinate 2,584 downwards.
CTCCCCATGGGTCATCTTTTCTCCTTGCGCATTGACCACCCGAAACAGGGACGCTATCTTGATCTGCATGGATGCACTGTTTCCCGTATACCGGTGCAGTCCTTCAATCGGGACCCCGAACATCGAGGACCTGATGTAGAACAGCCGCGCAGGCTCGTCGTAGAAGTTGTACTGCGCGGCAACGATACTCATCCAATCCCCCTGCATCTTCAGCCTCATGCTGCCGGAAAACTGCGCCCTGAAGTTTTGGACCTTCGGCCTTCCGGGAGCACCGGCATAGACGAGATACTTCTGCACAGGCACAGGCAGGTGTGCCATGTCGTGCGTGGTAAGGACCGGCATGCTGCTGTTCGGGTGCAACCGCTTCAGCACCTCTGTTTTATATTGGCTCCTGTAACCGGACAAAAAGCACTTCATATATGTCCTCGCCTGCATCCTCTTATCAAAGTACTATTGCTTTTTCGCCATGACCTCGAGGACAAGGCCGCGGCCGAATATGGATGTTGCGCCGCGGGTCGTGATATCGAGGGGCTCCAGCCCTGCCTGGAGCAGCGCTTTCCTGACCTTATGGATACTGCGTGCGTGGAGCCATACGCCCTGGCGCATCGCATTGCCGACCTGCGCCCAGAAGCGTAAAAAGCCTTTGTGCGCGGTCGTGAAATACAGGGTCCCGCCAGGCTCAAGATACCCTGCAAGCCGTACGATCAGCCTGTCAAGGTCAGGCACATACTCGAACGACGAGAAGGCGCAGATATGGTTGAACCTGTTGTCAAAGTTCATATCCATGATATCCCCTGCCCTATACCCGATATTCGACAGATGTTCATCCTGCGCCTTGCTCTTCAGGATCCCGAGCATCCTGTCTGACATGTCCACCGCAACGACCTCTTTTGCCCTGCGTGCAAGCTCGAGCGTGTACAGACCTGTGCCGCTGCCGATCTCAAGCACCCTGTCCGATTTCTTCACGAACGACGGAAGCCGCGCGATCACTGCCGCGTGCTCGGCCTTTCGCAGAACGGATATGAACCCTTCGTTCTGCTCCTTATCGTACGCCCCTGCAATGCCGTCATAGAAGGCAGCAACCGGGCCCTGCGCAGCGCCGTCCTTCACAGCAGTCATGACCGGCTGCTGGATTAGGTCTGCAAGCGGCACGATCCTGAGCCCTTTTGCCTGGATGCCGGTAATCACCTGCTCCATTTCCCTGAGCCATGGTGCAACAAGCTGTTCTGTGCTCAGCGCACGGTCATGCAGGATGATGATGTCACCGTCTTTCACGCTGTTGACGATCCTGCGCGCAATGCCCGACACCCGCCGGTTCCCCATATCACCCGCCCTGAGGCTGAAGATCACGCAGTGCATGCCCCGGACAAGGAGTTCCCTCCAGAGCCGCGGGTTCACGATACCCACCGGCGGCCTGAACATCAGCGGCCGGACACCATGGTCTGCGAGTACGCCCTGACATTGTTCGATCTCCTGCCCGAGCCTTGCCGAAGACTTCAGCATGATGAACACGTCGTGGTTCATGGTGTGGTTTGCAAGGGTATGCCCCTGAGCAAGCATGTCCTTGATCAGTGCCGGATTCGCCGCCGCCTTTGCACCGATAACGAAGTGCGTCGCAGGGACATTATATTTTTTCAGCAATGCGAGCAGGTGCGGGGTCGTTTCCGGCGACGGTCCGTCGTCGAAGGTGAGCGCAACTGCGTTGTTTCCCCGTATACCCCGGGTGATCACCGGCATGAAAAACCGCATGCTCGGTTTAAACGGTGCGATGATACACAGGATGATAAATACAGAAAGGGGGATCAATGCCGTCAACGGCGCTATAAAAGCAAGGATGATGGCGGCCTGGATTGCACCGATACCCGCGAGCACCGCTGGCGAAAGAGGAACAACAGTCGCGCCGGAACGGGCCTCCGGGAGTTTTACCGGACGTGTTACCGGATCAGCTTTTCCCATAACGGCCCGGTATACCCCTTGCTGTACATGCGCGCGACAACCTTTTCCATGTTTTCGCCGCCTGATCCCGTTATCCAGTTCATGCGCCCGTTCGACCGCTCCCGTACTGTACGCACCATGGCATCGTTCCATAGTGGATCGGTCCGGTAAAACACCTGACGGCTGAAGACGTCGTTGTACGCGGGGTTATCTTCCCTGCGCGCGATCTCGTAGAGCTCGGTCCCGGGGTAGATCCGCATCCTGAAAAAGAAGAAGATCACGGTCTTGTCCAGCTTCTCGGCGTTATCGAGCGTCTCCCCGAGCGTGTCCTCGTTCTCTCCCGGCCCCCCGACGATCAGGTAGTGCGACACGAACAATTTCGCATCGTTTGCCATACGGTGGCTCTCAAGCACCTGCCTGAGCTTGAACGGCTTGTGGTAGGATTCGAGCGTCGTATCACTCAGGGCATCGGTACCGAACTCAACGTGCGTGAGGCCGCAGTCTGCCAGCCGTCGGTAATAATCGTCATCCACGTGCTTGGGTGTGAAAAAACCGCCCCAGGGAATGCTGACATGGTTCTTCGCAAACGCATCGGCGACCTCGAGGCTGTGCCTGACGTCTGCGTTGAATGAGGAGTCCGTGATATAGA
>JAJYLM010000039.1 GCA_021787655.1 bacterium | reverse complement strand
AAGCGTTAAAAGAAGGGTCAGGGTAAACCTCGTCCACCTGCCCTCCTGTGTATCTATATCTATCAAACCGCTGATAAGCCTGAGGTTGGTCTTCACCACGTCCAGTCCGACCCCCCTTCCTGAAACCTCGCTCACATCGGACTTCGTGGAAAACCCGGGCAGGAACAACATGTTGAAAAGCTCTTCCCGCGTTGGCTTTGCCGATTTCGTGAGCAGCCCCTTTTCGACGGCCTTACGCTGTACTGCGGCGAGGGAGACTCCCCTGCCGTCGTCCTCCACCTCGATGAGAACGTGGTTCCCCTTCTGGTAAGCACGGATGATGATTTTGCCCTTGGCAGGCTTGCCTGCTATGACCCGCTCATCCGCGGGCTCGATCCCGTGATCGATGGAGTTTCTGATGATGTGCATCATCGGATCAGTCAGTTCCTCGATGATCAGTTTGTCGAGTTCCGTGTCTGCACCGTAAAATTCCAGTTCTATCTCCTTACCGAGCTCCTTGGCTATCCTCGTTGCTGTCCTGGTGAGCTTGTCGAACAGCTGGCTCAGCGGAATCATCCTTATCTCGATAACCCCGATCTGGAGTTCCCGAATCTTCCGCTCCAGATCCTTGATGGTCTTGTTGAGGTCGACCGCGGTACCTTTGAAACCTATCTCCTGACGTATGTTCTCTGCGATCCTGACCAGGTTGGTCTTTGACAGAACGAGCTCACCGACAATATTCATTATATAATCCAGCTTGGATATGTCCACTCTCACGGTCTGTGCTATGCCCTTAATCGAGGTGGTCTCATCCATGACCCCCTTTGCAGCACCGACGGCCTCTGCAGCTTTCGGCTCGACGGAACGAACAGCGGTCTGTTTCCGTATATTCCGGATCTTGATGTTCTTGAAATCGAGCCCTGCGGACAGCTGCTCCTCCTGCACCTTCGTGCCGAGCAGTATATCGAATTTTATCTCTCCTTCCAGCGCTTCGGTGGTACTTGGAAGTGTCGTGATGATCTCTCCGAAATTCTTCAGCTGGGTCGTGAGATCCGCAAGCTCCTTGTCAAAGCTGAGCAGGCTGAATGCGACGTCTATCTTATACAGATTGTTCTGATCCTTGATGTTCTCACGCAATCTCGACTCTTCGTACTCGGTAAGTACGGAGAGGATTTCCTTGTTCAGGGCAATCCCGTCAAACAGGGCATCCTTCTGATCCTCCTGCTTGCCGGCCTCTGCATCCTTGAGCTGCCTGAGCAGCGGATCGATATCCATGCCCTTGCCGAAGGTGTCGGACGATATCATGGTCCTGAGCAGATCCCCGGCTGCATACAGCGCTTTTATCAGGAGGTCCGTGATCGCGACCTTGCTCAGCCTGACTTTGTCCAGGAGGTCTTCCATCTTATGGCTTGTATCGGTGATCTCCTTGTAGCCGAACATGCTCGAGATCCCTTTCAGAGAATGGGCGGACCTGAACAGGTCGTTGATGGTGTCCGGGTTTGGTTTCCCCGTTTTCCGGACCGAATCGATTTCATTGATGTCCTTGAATATCCGGTCGATCAACTCCTCCGATTCTGCTATGAATTCTTTGGCTGCCTTGTTTTGTTCCATATCCTATCCGATATACCGTTTCAGTATTCCCTGGAGGTCCTCCGGCTTAAAGGGCTTGACCAGGTATTCGTTTGCTCCCAGAGCCATGCCTTTTTGCCGGTCCATCACCGTTCCCTCCGTCGATATGATGACCAGGGGGATGTCCTTATACTGCTGGTTTTTCCTCACAAAACTTATCAGTTCGAGTCCGTTGATATCCGGCATATTGATATCCGTTACAATCATGCTGAACTGAATCTGCGGCAGGAGCTTGAGGGCTTCAAACCCCGTCGCACTCTCATAGACCTCGTAGGTGCCATAACTCTCTATGGCGGAAGCTATGAAGGCCCTCATCGTCGGAGAATCTTCTACGATAAGAATATTCTTCCCCATTACTCGTCCTTTCGCTCCCTGATTATCCTTTCAAGATAAGCCTTTTCCATGATCACGCTCGCCTGGCTCATAAATATCTCGAACGTGGTCATGTCTGCTATTTTCTTCTTGAACGGCACATTGTCACCGTAAAATATAGCTGCAACCCTGTTTGCCGTCAGCAGCGGTACGACGTACGATTCCACGGGCCATTCCCCGCCTATCTGCTTGATGAATTTCCGGTTGCCGTCCGTTTGTTCGGGCGATTCCTTCAGCGGCACCTTGTACTTCAGGACCTTGCCGATGATTGACTTCTCGTCCACGTCGATTTCCATCTTCTTCACAACGATATTCGGGTTTTCGAAAAATGCCTCGAGACCGAACTGTCCGAGCCCCTTGATCTTGTTCTTGGCAACCAGGAACAGGATGCCCCTGTTCAGCAGCTCGCTTGCAAACCGCATGATCAACAGGGTCACCTCTCCGGAAAAGTTTGGGTTCATGAGCTCGTCGATCATGGATTTCAGGGTCAGCAGCCCGGGGCTGGTATCCGCTCGCTGTCCGGTCGTCTCCGGCAGGAGTTCGACTTCGTCTTTGAATTCCTTGGTCAGCTCCTCGGTAATGTCCTGCACAAACCGGTATCCGGTATCCTCTTCATCAGCGGGAGCGGGGGCAGGGCCGGATGCATCGGTCTTTGCCTTGACCTCCCGTATGCCGGATTTAAAGGTAAACCCTGCCTCCTGATACTGCCGGAACAGGGTGGTCACCTTTTCGAGTATTTCCATAAATGCATCTATATCGGGGGATGTCCGTGAAAATTTTTTCGGTTTTTTCAAATAGGCATAGACACCGTTCAGGTGGGCTTCTTTCAGAACCTCTTCATTGTTGATGCTGCTGAGCATGACCACCGGGACTTTGAACGCGCGCGCGGAAAGCCACGACAGCAGTTCCATGCCCCCCAGCATACCCTCTCCGCTGGTCTTTGGTATCGTCAGGTCCGCAACGATCATGGGGTACCGCGGGGAATCTTTGATGGAATCAAGGTATTCGTACAGGGCTTTTAAGTCCGCGATGACCGATGTCCTGAAACCGCGCGATTCGAGGCTTTCTTTCAGGAATGTCTGGGAGTCCGCACTTTGATCGACGATGATAAACTCTTCCATTTCCCTGATCTGCGAGATAAATTCATCTTTCGGTTCTTCCTCCAACCCCTGGCCCCTGCGTTTCTCATCCGACTTCCGCGCTCCCTCGATGGCAACGTACTGCGGATTCAGGGGTACCGCGAGATAACTTTCCCTCTGGGGCCGGTAAACTTCCTTGAGATTCTCGGTTATTTCAAAATCAAAATTTCCTTCCGTCCATCCGAAAAATCCAAAGATGACGGTGTTCATATATGACTGGACGGCGTCTTCCACGATGTCTGTACCGAGGAGATTCGACGCGAGAATAACGGCCTTGGCATCACTGCCGCCGCCGGCATCGATTCGCCCGGACAACTCCTCCGCGTGTTTATCGTCAACAAGGCCTTTTTCCTTCAAGAGACTGAGGATATCGTTGGGACTGGTACTGGCGGCGGCGGAGATTATCTGCCCGTCGATAAATACAATTTTCCCCTCTTCCGCTTTCCTCGTGAGATAGAGAATACCGGATCGCCTGCTCAAGCTGAGAATTTGAAGTATATCTCCCAGCGCCAAGTCTTCAAGGCTACCAATGAGGCTCATGTATTCTGTTTTTCTCCTGTCCTTTTATAGTAGATAATTACTATCATACCAAATGACCTGTGTAAAGCACCGCACCGGAATGCACAGTCTCTGCGGAAGCATAGGCAGGGCCGCTTTTGAGGACGTCCGTTTACCCTTGCCGCGGCCGCCGGCAGCCGTGCATCAGGATAATGCGATGAAGGCCGAGGCGAACGGTTTCAGGTTACTGTCTTTGGTGAGAAACAGGATCTGTGTATCCCGGGAAAAGTTTTGCAGAATGCTGTACACAGATGACCTGTTCGTATCATCGAGCAGCATGAGCGGATCGTCAATGATGACCGGCCAGGGCCACTTTTCTGCAGCGAGCTGCACAGTGGACAGGACAACAGACAACAGGGCCTTTTCACTGACTGAACCAGCGACCCGGTTCAGCGGCAATTCCTGACCGGAGGCCGTTACGAGAACGATGCCATTGTCCGTTATGATGACTTCCCTGAATCTTTTATTGGTCAGCGCTGCAAATACTGTGCTTGCCGCCGAACCCACAAGCGACCTGACATTTGCCTGCGCTTCGCCGGTGAGCCCGGCCAGCATTGTGATACGCCTGATAAATGCCGGAACAACGGACACGGCATCCGGTCTGCGGATACGGGCGTGCGGCTTTTCCTGAACGATGGATGCGGTTTTCTGCCGGACAACACCCGCGCTCTTTTCACTGAGTCTTTTTTTCAGGCTGTCTATCTGCTGTGACAGCGAATACGGGTCCATGCCGGAAACGGACATAGCCCGCATCTGCTCCTGCGCTGCGTCCACAGCAGATTTCAGTTCTTCCTCCCGCTTCAGGAGCGCTTCCGGGGCATGCTCAGCAACTGCTGCAGTATACGATGCTTTTGCTTTTGCAAAACCATCGAGGACATCCCGGTACCGCTTGATACCTTCCTTTAACGCCGCCGGTGAATCCAGCTTCATCGAGGTTATGATGCTCCTGATTACAGAGCCTTCTATCTCATACTTGTTCCTCTGCTCCTTGATCTGCTGTTCGAGCGCGTGGAGTTTTTCTTTCCTGCTCTTGATGTCCCCTCTCTTACCGGCGTCTTTCCAAAGTGCATAGCCCATGGTGCCGAGACCGGCAAAAATCCCCGCTGACAGATACATGCCCCATGAACCGACAAAAATGAAAAGCAGAACCGGGACGACGATGAACAGGGCGGCGATACCCCCGCCGGCAAGAAATACCGTATCCCTGTAGAAGGGCGGTATCCCCGCATCAACGGATTCATACTGCGATCGCTGCCGCTCTATATCCTCTATTTCTTTCTTAATCCTGCCTTCAAACCGTAAATAATCGTCGATCTTCGCTTCTATATCCTCGGGCAGATCCGAAAATTTATTCAGGGTATTTACCTGTTTTTCGATAGTTTGCAGTGCTGTTTTCAGGTCATTGATGGACTTAATCTTTACCTGCACATCCGTAAGCTCGGCTTCGAGCTGTTCGATCTTGTCCTGTTTGTCCGACGCTTCCGATGCTGACTTGAGTTCCAGTTCGAGCTTCTGAATCTCCGAACGTAGTTCATCCTCGGTCATAGAGTCCTGCTGCAGGTGATCGCTTTCTGCAAAGGAAGTGGATTCAAAATCTTCCATGCCCCCCGCAAATCCCGCCGGCTCCGCTGCACTGCCGGTCAAGGTGAATGCTTCCGGCTCTTCGCCGGCCGGCCCGCCTGCGGCGGCCTGCTGTGCCAGCATCGTATCCGGGCTGACCAGGAATATATCCCGATATACATCCAGAGGTTTGCACAGGAGATCCCGCTTAAAAAAGGACCGTATCTCGTCTTTATCCTTGGCAAGGGGGGTAAACTTTTTGCTTTCCTGGTTATACTTCGACAGAAGGACGGCATCGCTCACGAGGTCCATCAGGAGCCTGAAATTATCCGGTCCGTCCTGGAAGGTGATGCCCAGTCTTGCCTCTTTTGAACCCTCGCTCCGCAGGCGTTCCTGCAGCTCTCCGTTCTTGTCAAGCGATATCAGGAAGCACAGGGCATCTGCGACGGTCGTTTTTCCTTTTTCGTTGCCGCCGAAAAAAACATTCAACCCCTGCGTCAACTGGAACCGCACCGGTTCCCGGAATCTTCCGATACCCTGAAGGATAAATTCCCGTATGATCATCGAGAAATGCTATTTGCTGGTTTCTGCTGCCTGTTCGCCGGCTTCCTGCTCGAGAAGCTCGGTCTCCTTTATTCTCTTCAGCCTGCTCGACTTTGAACTCAGGCCTCTGAGATAGTACAGCTTTGCCCTTTTGACTTTCATTCTCTGAACAACATCGATCTTCTCAATAGACGGGGAATACAGCGGGAATATTCTTTCGACACCGACGCCGTAGGATATCTTCCGTATGGTAAAGTTGGTGTTGATGCCTCCTCCGCTGATACCGATGACGACGCCCTCGAACTGCTGGACCCTTGTTTTGTCCCCTTCTTTATACTTGGTAAAAACCTTTACCGTATCTCCTGCCTTGAAATCTATCTGTTTTTTGTCGGTCCCTGTTATTTCTTTTTCCAGGAATGTAAGATTGTTCATGTATCCTCCTAATTTGTTTTCTCTCTTGTTTCCATCGTTTTACTGTTGTGGTGGTACTTTTTTGCTGCATCCAGAAGGTCCGGACGCCTCTGCTCGGTCAGTTTCAGCGACTGCTCGCTCCGCCACTGTTCGATTTCCCTGTGGTTGCCGGACAACAAGACCGGAGGAACATCATGTCCCTCAAACGTTTTCGGCTTGGTATACTGCGGGTATTCGAGCAGCCCGTTCTCATAGGATTCGCTGACCAGCGACTCCTCATTCCCGACAAAACCGGGTACAAGCCTCGCAACACTCTCGAGGAAGACGAGGGCAGCGGCCTCGCCTCCGGACAGCACATAATCACCTATGGACAGCTCCTCGTCTGCATAGAAGGCAGGCACCCGTTCATCGATGCCCTCATACCGTCCGCAGACCAGAACAAAGTTCCTGTGACGGGATAACCGTCTCGCCGCGCTCTGATCGAATTTCTTTCCCTTGGGCGAAAACACAATGACCCTGTATGACCTGTTATCCTCTACAGCATGCTTGATGGCAGCAACGATAGGCTCCGGTTTCATAACCATGCCTGCGCCGCCACCGTACGGCGTATCATCGACCGTTCTGTGCTTATCCCGGGAAAAATCACGGATATCCTGAACATCCACGCTGAGCACGCCGCTCCTGATTGCCTGTTTCAGCAATCCATCCATGAACGGAGATGCAAAATATTTCGGGAAAATAGTCAGTATTTTAAAATGAAGCATGGATCATTGCCCTCATACCTGCGCTGTGTTCCCTCCTGCGGTTAATCCAGGATTTCCAGCACGAACTTCTTTTTCAGCTTATTACCCGCGGCACTCAGAATGGTCCGCATGGCTTTGGCTGTCCTGCCTTCCTTGCCGATGACCTTGCCCATGTCTTCCTTGTCAACTCTGAGTTCTATGACCGAAGTGTGCTCACTCTCAATCAGCTTTACTTCAACCTTGTCGGGGTTATCTACAAGCTGTTTCGCTATACTTTCTACCAGGTCCTTCATAGCCGGCCTCCATCATAAGATCTTTTGAGCTTTCAGTAAACTCTTCACCCGGGGAGAGAGCTGGGCACCTTTTCCTACCCATTGTTTCACCTTTTCAGCGTCAATCGTAAGCCTGTATGGCTCTGTTTTCGGGGTAAAATTCCCCAGCACGTCGAGGACCCTGCCGCCTGCTGTATACCGGGAATCCTCAACAACGATCCTGTACTGCTGGATGTGCTTCCTGCCAAATTTCTTGAGTCTGATTGCAATCATGCTTATTCCTCCATTCCTACTGTAAAAACCTTTGTATTCCTTTTATACCACCTTTTTGAAGAATGTCCATCATACGTTGTGATTCAAAGAACCGCTTGATAAGCCGGTTGACATCTTCGGGTTTGGTGCCGCTCCCCTGTGCTATTCTCTGCCGCCTCTTTCCATTCAGGATATCCGGATTGTTCCGCTCCTGGTTGGTCATGGAATTGATGATGGCCTCGTAAACCTTCAAATCCTGCTTCATGGTATCCGTCCGGACACTCTTCTTCAGTTTCCCGAATCCAGGGACCATATCAAACAGCGATTCCACTGATCCCAGCCGCTTCATCATCTTCAGCTGCTGTATGAAGTCCGGGAACGTAAACTTTCCTTTTGCCATACGCTGAGCGTGCCGGACATCGTCCCCGGTCACGACCTCTGCCACCTTCTCCACAAGACCGTCCATATCACCGCTGCCAACGATGCGGGCGGCGAGACGCTCCGGATCAAAGGGCTCCAGGGCCGAAACAGCCTCTCCCACGCCGACGTAGTAAATCGGTTTATTGATGATCTTTCTGAAGGAAATGACCGCACCGCCCCGGGTATCACCTTCAAACTTCGTGAATATGGCGCCGTCATACCCGACACCCTGCTGAAAGCCCTCGGCCATTTTGAGCACGTCATGCCCCATCATCGAATCAATAACCAGGATGGTCTGGGCGGGTTGCAGGGTACTTTTTACCTGTTTGAGCTCGTTGACGAGGTCTGTATCGATATGCAGCCTGCCTGCAGTGTCAACGATAATAAAATCGCAGCCCTGGCGGGCTGATACAAGCCGTATGTCGTGCAGTCCCGGAAAACCCTTTGCGGAAATATCTTCATGAACCGGAAACCCGTTTGCCTTCGCCAGTGTTATAAGCTGTTCCTGTGCGGCCGGCCGGTTAAAATCGATGGACACAAGGTATGGCTTGAGCCCGCGTTTGTCCCGCATATGCTTCGCAAGTTTCACCGCAGTCGTCGTTTTACCCGTGCCCTGAAGGCCAAGGAGCATGACAATGTCACCGGTACCGCCGATCCTGACCGTTGCCGGTGTTCCCATGATCCCGATCAACTCGGTCTTGAGTGTTTTGAGCAGATACTGCGACGGGTTGATACTCTTTGACAATTCTTCGCCCATGACCTTTCGTTTGACATCGTCCAGCAGGTCTCTGACCACACGGTAATGGACGTCTGCTTCAAGCAGGGCTATCCTGACGTCTTTCAGGGCTTCGTCGATGTCTTTTTCCGAAAGCAATCCCCGTTTCGACAGTTTATCGAAAAGTTTTGTTATTTTTTCTTGAAGAAATTCAAACATTTCTGCTCCGTTTCGCGGAACTTATTTTTGTATTTTATAAAATATGAAAAGTCAAGGCTCAGGGGTATGGTACCGGAAGGCCCTGTACTTTATTGATTCGCCGGGACATCCCGGGATGGCCAGGGATACGCTTTGTGAGCGCAAAACCCGTGTGCCGGTGCCCCATGCCTTCTTGACACCCGCCCATGCTTGTGGTTTTAATAGGATATGGAAGATAAGGGACAGCCCCAGCAAGAGAAAAAAACGAATACGTTTGTCATTTCTCCGGAGATAGAGCGCCATATGCAGATCCTGCGCAAGGATCCGAAATCCCCTGTCTTTGCCATCCTGAGCGAGGCATACAGAAAGGGTGGTTTGCTTGATGAGGCGATTGCGACGGCAGTCGAAGGACTCAAGCACAACCCAAACTATATCAGCGGACGGGTTGCCCTCGGAAGGGCGTATTTCGACAAAGGTGAGATGGATAAGGCAGTTGAAGAGCTCCGGAAGGTTATAAAAGCAACACCCGACAACATCATATCACACAAACTGATCGCGGATATTTATATAAAGAAATCGGACATACCTGCGGCACTTCAGGAATTGAAGACGGTTGTCTATCTTTCCCCGGACGACAAAGAAGCGAAAAAACTGATCGATTCACTCTCAAAGCCCCAGCCCGCTGCAGAAAAGACCCCGGAACCTCCCCCGGCACCTGAACAGCATACCGAACGCGCGGCACAGATACCGGTGGAATCAGTACAGAAACCTGCACCCCGGGAGCCCGTGTCTGAGGTGGCACAACCGCTCCGTCAGCCTGAGGAGCATGCGGAACCGGCTCTTGCACAACCGGCCGGACTGCAGCAGCCTGAACCGGAACATCCGGTTGAAGATCAGCACCATGAACCGGCAGCAGAACCGGCTGTCCCTGTGGCAGCACCCGGACCGGAATCCGATAAGGCACACGAACAGGAACCGGAAGCAGGTGCACAGGTTACGCCGGAGCCCGGGGAGCCGTCAGGGCCGCCCGCAGGTGCAGCTGACAGCTCTCTGCCGTCCCTTGACAGCGAACTCGAGTCCGCGCTGAGCAGTTCTCTGGAGGAATCAAAACCGGACACGGTACAGGCTGCAGCAGAACAGGAACCCGGGGCATTTGCAGAACCCCCTGCCGCTGAACAGCCGGGAGCAGAAACGGTTAAAGAACAGTCACCCCGCGATATACTGTCCGGGGAACCGGAGGAGCAACCCGTGACTGCTGCAGCACCGGAACCAAAGGGCGGAGTAAAAGAGGAAGAACTTGAAGCTGTCTTCGACAACCTCACGGAGATTGCACAAACCCCGTCAGAACAGCAGGCTCCTGCACCATCAATGCCCGCAGACGAGCGTGCCCTTTCTCCCCGCCAGGAGACCCTGTCACCGGACACCGGGATGCAGGAGTATACAACCTCTGTCGAACCACAGACGCCGGACGAGCAGTCCAAACCCGCCGAACTGCACGGAGAAGACATCCAGACCGTCACCATGGCGGATCTCTATATAAAACAAGGGCATCTTGACAAGGCCTACCATATCTACAGAACGATCCTTTTGAAAACTCCGGACAGCCCGGTCATCAGGGCAAAGCTCGTCAAGGTAAAAAAAATGATGGAGGCCCAGCAGCAGGACGAAGTTGACAAGAAAAAGATCGCCACATTGAAAGAACGCGAACCCAAACCGCCGGCAGCAGAACAATCCGACTCCATGAAGGAGAACATGAAACGGTTGAATGCCTGGCTGGATAAAATTAAAAAGGGAGGGTAAATGTCATTTGTAGACATTCTGAAACAGATCGTGGATGGTTTTGAAGGCTGCAAAGGCGGCATTGTGATCGGGATAGACGGGATCGTCGTTGAACAGTATATAAAAGATAACGAATCAATGGACTTTCAGAACATCGGTGTCGAATATATGAACCTTATGAAAGGTATCACCGAAACATCCCACACACTGGGTTTCGACGAACCAGAACAGCTGGTTGTCGAATACCCGGATACAACACTCATTGTGCGCAGCATCAACAAGGACTATTTCGTGATCCTTGCAGCGAAGAACAACGGCACCATCGGCAAGGGGCGGTTTCTGCTCAGAAAAAATATTCTGAACTTTTCGCGGGAATTCTGACAGCGAACCCGTAGTACCAGGCCCGTCCGTCGTTCCATGAACCCGCTTTCAAATAACACCGTGAACCTTCCCGGCAGGTTGAACCTTGATGCCGCCGTGATCGTTTCGAGAGCGAACAAACTGTATCTTTCCGGTTACGAATATGATGAAGGCTACCTGTGCATCGATGATTCAGGGATGCACCTCTTTGTTGATCCGCGGTTCAGTATCTACGCACGGGAACATGTTCCGGACGCCGAGGTCATAGAGTCAAACCGGCCAATGCTGGCTGTCAGCGGCTTTTTAAAAAAGAAGAAGCGTATCGGGTTTGACGGTTCCGCGCTGCTGCACAGAGACTTTCTGGCCATCACATCGCACCTCTCAGGAAAGCGGTACGTCTTTCTGGAACAGTACCTGCTCGGGATACGTGCGGTCAAGGCTGCGGGGGAGGTCGACTGCATAAAGAAGGCATCTTCTGTATCCGGGGCTGCGATCCGGCGCCTGCTCCCCAGACTGTCGCCGGGGCTGACGGAAAAACAGGTCGCAGGCATGCTCAACCTCGAGATCATAAACGCGGGTGCCGACGACATTTCGTTCGAAACGGTGGTCGCCTTTGACGAGCGTGCTGCCTACGCGCACGCACTGCCTTCCAACAGGGTAACGCTGCGCAACAAGCGCCTGCTCCTGTGCGATTTCGGTGCTCTGTACAGCGGCTATCATTCCGACGAGACCCACACGTTCTTTATCAATACCAGGGACAGCAGGGCAAAAAAACTCTTCGCTGCCGTCCAGGGTGCGCACGACAGGGCCGTCGATGCAGCACGGACGGGCATGAAGGCATCCGAGCTCGACAAGGTGGCACGGGACTTCCTTGACAGGCAGGGGTACGGGGCTTATTTCGGGCATGCACTCGGACACGGCGTCGGACTGGATGTCCACGAATCACCGTCAATATCCCCGCGCTCGAAAGACGTTCTGAAAACGGGAATGGTATTTACCATTGAACCCGGTATCTACATACCGGACTGGGGTGGCATACGTATCGAGAGTATGGTATATCTTTCCGGTAACGGGAAAGAAGTCTTAACCGGCAGGCATCATCCTGTCATAAATCTGGAGGTATAATGGATATCAATACCATCAAAGAGCTGATCGAACTTATCGAACAGAAAGACATCGTCGAGATAGAATACAGCACTGCGGACGGGAAGATACGCATTGTCCGGGCGAGCCGGGAAACTCCGCTCCGGTCGCTCGCCGCGCAGGCCGACCACGCCGGGCGTGCGGAGACCGCGGGCACGGAGATCAAGGAAGAGGAACAGGGCATCAGCGTCAATTCTCCGTTCGTCGGTACCTTCTACTGCGCCCCGTCCCCCAGCGAGAAGCCGTTCGTGGAGATCGGCACCAAGGTGAAGAAAGGCCAGACCATCGGTATTGTCGAAGCCATGAAACTGATGAATGCGATCGAAGCCGACGCAGACGGCTCCATCCGGCAGGTCCTCAAAAAAGACGGAGATCCCGTCGAGTTCGGAGAACCTCTCTTTATAATCGCCCCTGAAAGCTGACCCATGTTCACCAAGGTACTTGTTGCAAACAGAGGGGAGATTGCAATAAGGGTCATCCGGGCACTCAGAGAACTCGGAATACGATCCGTTGCTGTCTATTCGACGGCAGACAAGGATGCTCTTCACACGAGGCTCGCCGACGAAAAGGTCTGTATCGGATCGGCTCAGAGCAAGAACAGTTATCTCAATGCCCCTGCCATCATCAGCGCGGCACAGATTAAAGGGGTGGACGCCATACATCCGGGATACGGTTTTCTGTCGGAGGATGCCGGATTTGCAGAGGTCTGCGAGGCAGCCGGCATCAAGTTCATAGGGCCAAAACCGCAGGACATAGAACTCATGGGCAACAAGCTCAAGGCGCGGGAACACGTCGACAAGCTCGGCGTCCAGGTCATGCCCGGAACGTTTCAGGAGATAGAGGACGAGCAGCATGCTATCCGGATCGCGAAGGACATCGGCCTGCCCCTCATGGTCAAGGCTGCCGAAGGCGGCGGCGGCAGGGGCATGAAGATCATCTACGACGAAGACCAGATCCCCACCATCATCAAAATAGCCCGGGCGGAAGCAAAGACGGCGTTCGGCAACGCTTCGCTGTACATGGAGAAATATTTTGAGAACGTACGCCATGTCGAAATACAGATCCTGGGAGACGGGAACGGGAGCGTGATTTCCCTGGGAGAGCGCGAATGCTCCATCCAGAGACGGCACCAGAAATTCATCGAGGAATCGCCCTCGGTTGCCGTGGACGACCGGCTGAGGAATAAAATGAGCGAGGCTGCGCTGAAGATCACGCGGCACATCAATTACCGGGGCGTCGGGACCATAGAATTCCTGCTCGACGAAAAGGGCAAATTCTACTTCATGGAGATGAATACCAGGCTGCAGGTCGAACACCCGGTCACGGAGTTCGTGACGGGACTGGACGTCGTGGCGGAGCAGATAAGCATTGCCAGCGGTCAGAAGATGTCTGTCACACAGAAGGACATCAAGCTCAAGGGCCACGCCATCGAATGCAGGATCAACGCAGAGGACCCTGAAACACTCGTTCCCTCTGCAGGGACGATCCGAACCTATATACAGCCCGGGGGGCCGTGGGTGCGTGTCGACGGCCATGTCTACTGCGGCTATGAAGTCCCGCCCTACTATGACTCCCTCCTTGCGAAACTCGTCGTCTGGGCAGAGGACCGCGACAGCGCTATCCGGAGGATGCAGCGATCGCTGGACGAATTCATCATAGAAGGCATCAAGACCAATATTCCGCTCCACAGAAAAATACTGGCGAGCAAGGAATTCCTGCTCGGCAATATATCGACCCGGTTTATCGACAAGTTCATCTGATATGAACCACATCAGGTACCTTGGCTTTTCGGACCTCGACCCAGCCCTTGCCATGGCGATCGATGAAATGCTCTTCACCAGGGCTGTCACCAGCGGCGGTCCGGCAACACTCCGGTTTTTTACGTTCACGACGACCTGCATATCAATCGGCAGGAACCAGCGGCCCGAAGACCTGCCTGCCGGGTTTGCCGGCAGTGTCTCGGCCATCGTACGCAGGCCGACCGGCGGCGGTGCCGTTCTGCATGAACACGATCTGTGCTACAGCCTCGTACTGCCGGAAACATTTCTGGGCAGCAGCTCGCTGTTGGCCAGCTACCGCACAATAACCGCGGGCATAAAATCCGGGTTCCGTTTATGCGGCAGGGAGGTCGGGTACGGAAACGCCGAAGCACACAACAGACATCCTCTGTGCTTCGAGCAGGCCCTTGACTATGAACTGACCATGGACAATAAAAAACTTGTGGGCAGTGCGCAGAGACGGGCGAAGGGCATCCTGCTCCAGCAGGGTTCGATCCTTTCCCGCCACTCCATAGGGCACGGCGAACTCATCAGAGCACTGCTCGAAGGACTACGATCCACGCTGCATGCCGACTATACCGGTGAACCGCTGACCGGGAAAGAACTGGAATCAGCAAAGGCTCTCAGCCGGGACTGGACGGATCAAGTCTCCGGTTCACGGAACGTAGATGCCGCCCGGCACGAACGGGTGTGACGAACCCGTGATGTTGCGCAGGCGTACTGGCAGCCGGTTGAACCCGAGGTAGCCGAGATACGCAAAGAGCATGGGTTCTATCGCAGAGGCCGGATAGCCGAACGTCTCGACGGGCATGACCTCAACCCCATCCATCAAACCGGACAGTTGTCCGAGGATGGCTTTGTTGCGGGCACCGCCGCCGCACACGATCAGCCGCCGTATCCGGCGTTTGACAAAACGCCTGAGGTTCCCGGCAACAGCATGCGCTGTAAAGGCTGTCAGGGTGGCAATGGAATCGATTTCGTCCAGTGAAACCCCGTGTTCCCTCAGATACGCCTCGTTGTAATACTCCCGCCCTGTACTCTTCGGCGGCCTGCGCATGACGAACCGGTCACGCATCAGTTTTTCAAGCAGTACCGCGTCCGTCGTACCCCTGCGGGCAAGTATGCCATTGCGGTCAAATCCTTGTCTTCCCTGCGTATAGGCTGTTACTGCAATATCTATCAGCCTGTTACCAGGTCCGGTGTCAAACCCGCAGACCCCTGAAAAACTGCCCTGCGAAGGTATGACGGTAACATTGGCAATGCCGCCGATATTGAGAACAACCGCAGGCGCGTATCTTCTGAAAAGTTCGAAGTGCAGGATCGGTGCAAGG
Organism: bacterium; assembly: GCA_021787655.1. Taxonomy (GTDB): domain Bacteria; phylum JAMCPX01; class JAMCPX01; order JAMCPX01; family JAMCPX01; genus JAJYLM01. The sequence continues at coordinate 440 of JAJYLM010000039.1, read as the reverse complement.
GGCGCTCCCTGTCCCCCGAGTGCAACATCCTTATTTCTGAAACCAGCGACGACCGGTATACCGGTCCTTTCTGCCAGAACAGACGGACTGCCGAGCTGGATTGTCGAACCATGACCGAACTGCCGGGTTCCGGAGCGTACGGATGGTCCCGGCGCATGCCAGACCGTCTGTCCGTGGGACCCGATAAAAGCTACCCGGGATTTTTTTATACCGGATGCGCGGAGTGCCTTGAACAAAGCGCCGGCATATGCGGCGCCCAGCTGCGTGTCGAATCTGCCGGCGATATCAAACCACGCAGCAGAGGTCAATGAAGACGCATGGTCGACCAGTTCAAGAAAGAGCTGTTTCACGGAGGGAGGGTACGGGCTGGAACCCGACCACAGGAGGCGGATAGAATGGCTGCCGGTGCTTGACCCGCCGAATTCAACAACAGCTATGTC
>JAJYLM010000038.1 GCA_021787655.1 bacterium | reverse complement strand
AATGACCGCAGGGCGTCGATAATCACCGCCCTTCGCACGAAGGTCTGTTTCACGGACTCGTTGACGATCAGGTCGACGTACCGCCGCCGGTACCGAAGCTCCACGTCTTTCAATCCGTGCCATTTTTCGGGCAGATCGCTCAAGGTCTTGTTCAGGATCCTGAACGACGACGCCCGGATGGTCAGCTCAGCGGTCTTCGTTTTGAACAGCGTCCCTTCGACCCAGACGATATCGCCGGTGTCGATCAGCTGGAAGGCCGCAAATGCCGTATCATCTACCTTCCCCTTCTGGACGTATGCCTGCAGCCTGCCGCTCCGGTCCTGAATAACGATGAATGCGGATTTGCCGAAGCTCCTGACCATCATGACCCTGCCGGCGATGGAGACGGTCTCTGTGGAGGCTTCCAGCTCCTCGTGCGTCCTGCCGCTGTAAAGCGCTATGACCTGCGCCGCTGTTTGCGAGGGCCGTGCATCATTGGGGTACGCGGAAAAACCGAGCTCTTTGAGCTGCATGAGCTTCTTGTACCGCGTCTGAAATATTTCACTTTTTTCCTTCATGCTTCCATCCTTTTTGGGTTGTTCACGCCTCTCCCCGTGTCTCCGGCTGAGTGACCATTACTTTTTATCCCCGGGCTCGAACCGCTTCAGGAGGTATGCCTCGATAAAATCGTCCAGCTTGCCGTCGAGGACGGTGAACGGATCGTTCGACTGGTAGTCCGTCCTGTGGTCCTTGACCATCTTGTACGGGTGCAGGACGTACGACCGTATCTGGTTGCCCCACGAGATGTCTTTTTTCGCGGATTCCACCTTGTCCTTCTCTTCCTGGCGCTTGCTCAGCTCGAGCTCATAGAGCCTGCTCTTCAGCAGCCTCATGGCGATCTCCTTGTTCTTGAACTGCGAACGCTCGTTCTGGCACTGCACCACGATACCCGTCGGCATGTGCGTGATACGCACCGCTGTTTCAAGCTTGTTGACGTTCTGTCCGCCGTGGCCGCCTGCCCGGTACGTATCGATCCGCAGGTCTTTTTCTTCGATCTGCACGTTGATGTCCTCCTGAATCTCCGGATACACGAACACCGACGCAAAGGACGTGTGCCTGCGCTTGTTGGAATCGAACGGGGAGATCCGCACCAGGCGGTGCACCCCGGCCTCTGCCTTCAGGTAGCCGAAGGCATAGTCACCGTTGATTTCCAGGGTGGCGTTCTTGATGCCCGCCTCTTCCCCCTCGAGGTAATCGATCACAGAGACCTTGAACTTGCGCGACTCTGCCCACATGGTGTACATGCGCATGAGCATCTGGGCCCAGTCCTGCGCCTCGGTCCCGCCGGCGCCCGAGTTGATGACGAGGATAGCGTTGTTCGGGTCCTGCTCGCCCTTGAAGACCTCCTTCAGCTCGACGGACTTGATGTCACGCACAAGGTTCGTCATCTCCCGTGCGAACTGCTCGCCGTAGTCCTGCGAGGTGTCATCCTTGAGAAGGTCGAGCATGTCCCTGACGTCCCGTGATTCCTTGTCCAGGTAGTCCATCATCTTCACGAGTTCCTCGAGCCTGCTCTTTTCCTTGAGCAGCGAGGAAGCGGCTGCCCTGTTGTTCCAGAAGTCGGCGGTTGATACGATCCCGTTCAGCTCGCTGATGCGCGAGCGCATCGATTCCACATCAAAGATGCCCCCGGATAAGGGACAACTTCGTTTCTGCCTTTTCAAGCTCCATTTTCAACGATTCGTAGTTCAGCATGCGTTATTCACTCCATTTGGATCCAGCGGTCATTCTCATGGTGCTCAATGTAATCAGAAGTGATGTATGAAATCAAGAGATTGGTGAGCACGGATGCTGCGGTCTTTTCAGAGCAACAGGCCCGGCATACGCCCGTTCATGCCGGGCGCACGTACCTCATTTCCACTGCGTCCCTGCGTGCAGGATGATGGACTGGATGCCCATCCTCACCAGCATGACGCCGATGGACGCAAGCAGGATACTCGCCACCTTGCCGATCGCCATCGTTCCGCCCTGACCGATCGTCCGGACGACGAGTGATGCCCGTTTCAGGACAACGTACACCAGGAGCATGTTCAGGGTCAGCGAGACCAGCGTCGGGCCGATACCGTACAGGTCGAGGATAAGTATCGAGGTCGTCAGCACCGCGGGACCGGTGATCAGCGGTATGCCGATCGGAACGATGCCCATGGAGCTCGTCGGCGTGCGGTTGGCCCTGTTCGGGTACATGATGTCGTTGATGGACAGGATCAGGAGCAGGATGCCTCCGGCAATCTGGAAATCCGCTATGGTGATGCCGAGCGCATTGAAAACGAGTTTGCCTATCGCTATAAACGAGACACTGACCACGAACGCCGTAATCGTCGACTGTTTTACGACGACCCTGTTCTGTTCCGGCGTGTAGGTGGACGTCAGTGATATGAAGATAGGCAGCAATCCGATGATGTCGATTGCTACGAAGATCGGTATAATGGCCAGCAGGTAATTCTTCAGCATACCCATTCCATAGCCCAAGAACAGGGAACCGTCAAAACACCTTGAGGGTGTCGTAGAAGGTAGTGCGCTGCACCGGGGTAAATCCCGCATCTTTTATCAGGGCGACAATCTCGTCCCGCCGGGCGGTGAGCCGGTGACCGGCAAGCCTCATGACGTTTTCCTCGAAGAGCAGGCTCCCGAGGTCGTTTGCGCCGAAGAACAGGGACAACTGCCCGATGTCCTTGCCCTGGGACGACCATGATGCCTGGATGTTCGGAAAATTGTCGAGATACAGCCGTGCAATCGCGACGATCCGGAGATATTTTTCCGCACTATACCTGGTCTGCATCTTTCTGCCGAGCGCCGTGTTCTCGGACTTGAAATCCCATGCAATGAACGCGGTAAAGCCTTTGGTTTTGTCCTGCAGGATGCGCAGCCGGTCGAGGTGTTCGATGATCTCTTCGGGCGTCTCGAGGTGGCCGTACATCATCGTCGCAGTCGTCGGTATGCCCAGCGTATGCGCGGTTTCCATGACCGCAAGCCAGTCATCGACCGGCGGTTTTGCCGGACTGATGGCCTTGCGCACACGCTCCACGAGAATTTCAGCGCCTCCGCCGGGAATGGACATCAGACCTGCGGACTTCAATGCCGTGAGGACCTCCCGGATGCTCATGCCGGAAACCTCGCTCATCCGCAGGACCTCGGGCGGTGAAAAGGCATGCACATGCATGGCAGGATAATCCCTGCGGATAGAGGCGATAAGGTCGACATAGTAATCGAGCTTCAGATCCGGGTGCATACCGCCCTGCAGGAGCACGGTCGTGACCCCGTTCGCAGACGCACTGCCGAGCTTGTCCCTGAGTTCAGCTGCGGTCATGACGTATGCCTCGGCATGCCCCCGGGGCCTGTAGAATGCACAAAACAGACATCCCACATCGCAGACATTCGTATAGTTGATGTTGGTGTCCATGACGAAGCTCACCACCGGTTTCGGGTGGAGCTTCATTCTGAACTCATGCGCCTTCTTTCCCAGGGCAAGAAGGTCTGAGGATTTGAATAACGTGGTTGCCTCTGCTTTACCGAGTCTCTTCATGGTTGGTGCCCTGCCGGCAGCCCTCCGGCACTGCCGCTCAGAGTGACGGCTCTGCAATATCGCGGATCCTGCCGATGACATCGATGAGCCGCCTGCTGAATTCCTCTTTGTCCGAACTGGTGCCTTTGTTCAGATATGCCGAGGGCTTTGTCAACGTCATCATTTTCTTGAAATTCTCATCGCACTTCACGATGGAGAAAAAGAGAATGGGTATCTTGCGCGGCAGCTTGAGGCCTGCTTCGAGCGCCCGGACCGTCCTCGCCGCATCGATACCGTTGATGATCGGCATGTTCACGTCGAGAATGATCAGGTCCACGGCAGCATGCGCCTTGAGCAGGTCACTGAGCTGCGAGAGAAACGTCCTGCCGTTTTCGCTTTCGACGATGTCTTTCACGATACCGCCGGCAGCCATGAAGTCCGACACCTGTTTCCGCATGATGGCAGAATCATCGGCAATGAGAACACGGTCCATTTCCTTCTTTTTGAACTCTTTCTTGGTGAGATCGAGACCGCATTCGGTACAACGGATACGCTCCTCTCCGCCGGTGATCATCACAAAAGGATCTACCATGATCCCGCAGCTCGGACAGAAAACTTTCGGTATCTGCTCTTCCATGATGCTATTGCTGAAAAAGGTCCTTCACCTTTTCGAACAGGCCCCGTGCACCCGTCTTGCTGTGTGCCTGTGCGATTTCATCGAATTCCTTTAAGATCTCTTTCTGACGGTCAGAAATGTGCTTCGGCACCTCGATATGAACCCTCACTATCTGATCTCCTTTTCGCGAGTCGTAGGGACTGCCGATACCCTTATGCTTGAGTATGAATGTCTCTCCTGAATCCGTTCCTGCCGGTATCCTGAGTTCTTCATCACCGTACAATGTCGGGACCTTGATCCCGTCTCCGAGTACGGCCTGTGCATACGATATGTACATGTCCAGAATAATGTTCTGGTCCTCGCGCTTGAACAACGGGTGATCCCGCACCTTGATGATGACGTGGAGATCCCCGGACGGACCGCTGTTATATCCTTCACTGCCCTTCCCCTGGATACGCAGGACGCTGTCCGTGTCGACACCGGGCGGAACATGGATCTTGATCTTCTCTTCTTTCACGACCCTGCCCGTGCCGCTGCAGTCCCTGCACTTGTCGATGATCTCGAACCCGCTGCCATTACACACGTGGCATGTTTTGGTGACGGTCAGGAACCCCTGACGGTAATTGACCTGGCCTGAGCCATGGCATGCCCTGCAGGTCACCGGTTTGGTCCCCGGTTTTGCACCGGTACCGGAGCACTGGTCGCAGGCAACCGTCCGTTTGATGGTGAATTCCTTGTCAACGCCCCGCACGGCTTCTTCGAAGTCGAGCATGAGTTCTGCCTCGATGTCCTTGCCCCTGAATTTCCGGCCTTTCGACGACCGTCTGCCGCCGAAGAAATCGCTGAATACATCGCCGATCAGGTCTTCGAACACCGACGAACCGAAGATGTCATCGTGTCCCATTCCCATGCGCTCGAAGTTGTGGCCGTACATATCGTACTGCGAGCGTTTCTCCTGGTTGCTCAGAATACTGTAAGCCTCGTTGATCTCTTTGAATTTTTCTTCGGAAGTCTTGTCACCGTTCGTCCTGTCCGGGTGATACTGTAAAGCAAGTTTCCGGTACGCACGCTTGATGTCGGCCTCGGTCGCGTCCCTCGAAACACCGAGGACCTCATAGTAGTCACGCTTATTCATTCTGTCTCTTTCTCCTCTTTCTCCTCTTTTTCTGCTTTCTCAGCTTTCTGATAGAGCAGTTCTGCAATCTTGTGCGAGTACGAACTCAGCGTTTGTACCGCTGCCTCGAGGACGGCGGCATCGTCCGTATCTCTCTTCTTTTTCAGATCGTCCATGGACGACTGAATGTTACCGTAATCCTCCGGCGACAGCAGTTCCTTATACTCGTTGAGCGATCGCGTCGTCGCATAGATGAGACCGTCCGCCTTGTTCCTCAGGTCGACAAGTTCTTTTCGCTTCTTGTCGTCGATCTCGTGCTGTTGTGCATCACTGATGATCTTGCCGATCTGATCTTCGGAAAGTCCGCTCCCCGCGGTCACCTTGACCTTCTGCTCCTTGCCGGTGCCGAGGTCCTTGGCCTTCACGTGGAGTATTCCGTTCGCATCGATATCGAAGGTCACCTCGATCTGCGGAAGGCCGCGCGGTGCAGGCGGTATGCCGATGAGCTGGAACTTTGCAAGGCTCTGATTGTCCTTGGCAAGTTCCCGTTCTCCCTGCAGAACGTGGATGTTGACGAAGTCCTGATCGTCCTCGGTCGTCGAAAAGACCATGGTTTTCTTGGTCGGGACCGTCGTATTCCGCGGAATCACCTTGGTAAATATCCCTCCCTGTGTCTCGACACCGAGGGAGAGCGGTGTCACGTCGAGCAGAATCACGTCCTTCACCGTGCCCTTGAGAACGGCGCCCTGGATCGCGGCGCCCATGGCAACGACCTCGTCAGGGTTGACCTCTTTCACCGGCGGTTTACCGAAGATCTCCTCTGCCTTTCTGACCACGGCGGGCATCCGTGTCATGCCTCCCACGAGGATGACGTTGTCGACGTTCTCTTTTTTCAGGCCCGCGTCCTTGAGTGCGAGTTCGCACGGTTCTGCGAGTTTGTCGACAAGTCCCTGGACGATGGATTCGAAATGCGCCCGCGTCACCGCCTTCGTGAGGTGCTTCGGACCCGACGCGTCGGCTGCGATAAACGGAAGGTTGATCTCCGTTTCCTTCAGGGTCGATAGCTCCATCTTCGATTTTTCCGCAGCGTCCTTGACCCTCTGCATCGCCATCTTGTCTCCGGAAATGTCAATGCCGGTCTGCTGTTTGAAATCATCAACGAGCCAGGCGGACAGTACCCGGTCGAAATCCTCGCCGCCGAGGAACGTGTTGCCGTTGGTCGCCAGCACTTCGAACACTCCTTCGTTCAACTCGAGGATGGAAATATCGAACGTACCGCCGCCGAGGTCGAACACGGCGATTTTCATGGTCTGATTTTTGTTCAGTCCGTAGGTCAGCGATGCAGCCGTCGGCTCGTTGATAATCCTCAGGACATTGAGTCCTGCAATCCTCCCCGCGTCTTTGGTTGCCTGCCGCTGGCTGTCGTTGAAATATGCGGGAACGGTGATAACCGCGTCCTCTATCTTTTCGCCGAGAAAGTCCTCGGCATACTCCCGCATCCGGGACAGAACGTAAGCGGACACCTCTGACGGACTCATTTTTTTCCCGTTGATCTCCACCCACGCGTCATCGTTGTCCGCCTGGATGATCTTGTATGAGGCTATCTTCTTGGTCTGGTCTACTTCCGGTGCATTGAATTTCCTGCCGATGAGCCGCTTGACTGCAAAAATGGTATTTTCGGCATTCGTCACTGCCTGACGTTTTGCGAGGTTACCGACCAGGAGTGTGCCTTTATCGTTGATCGCCACCATGGACGGTGTCGTGCGTCCGCCTTCTGCATTCGGGATCACAACCGGCGTATCACCCTCCATGTAGGCCACACACGAATACGACGTACCGAGATCTATGCCAATCGTCCTGCCCATTCAGCCCCCTAACACCTGCATCTGAGAACGCCCGTCTTCATCCTTAGGCCTGCTCCGGAACATGATCACCGGCAGCCTTTTTTCCGACGATCACCTTGGCCGGGCGTATCAGCCGGTCATTGTACAGATACCCTTTCTCGACTTCCTTGACGATGATGTTGTCCTCGTATTCGGCATTCTCCTCGATACCAATGCCTTCGTGGAAGTTTGGATCAAACGCCTGGCCTACCGTGCTGATCGTGTTGACCCCGAAGCCCTCGACGACCTTTTTCAGGAGCTTCAAGGTGAGTTCGACACCCTCGGAGAGGCTGTCCTTCTGTGCATGCTTCTTGGAATAGTCTATCGCGCGTTCAAGGTTGTCGATGACCGGAAGGATCTCCCGGATGATGGTCTCGTATCCGTACTTGAGCTGATCGAGTTTCTCCTTATGGACCCGCTTCTTGTAATTGTCCATATCTGCTTCGGCACGCAGCCATTTGTCTTTGTACTGCGCCGATTCCTTGAGCAGTTTATCGACCTGGTTCCTGAGGTTGTTCAGTTCCTCGGATTCGGGTTCTTCCTGCGATTGTACGGTTATCGACCCCTCATCCGTAGACTTGACCTCCTGAGCAACCTTTTCAGCAGCAACTTCCTCTCCCGCCGCATCGCTCTCTCCGCGGGCTTCACCGGTAGCTACTTCGTTTCCCGGTGTCTTCCCTGCGCCGGAAGCTTCTTCGTTTACCTGTTCTTCGTTCTTTTGATCATCGTTATTATTTGGCATAGTTTTGTCCTTGCTTCTTTTTTTCTTCTTATAGGGCATGCTCTCTCCGTATCATACGCAATAAATATCAAGTTCTTATCAAGACATTCGTACAATGTCAAGACACGATGCACATACTGCTCTCCTGTGCATCCAGAACAAGAAACCCTCTTTCTTTCCCGCCTCTCCTATAAATTTAAGAGTGCGAAAACCGGAGTCAAGTGCAGCAAAATCAAAAAGATCAAGATCGTTCTGATGCTTTGACAAAGCCGGAATGTTTTGATATTTCAACGAAATGTCATTGACTTTTCGAGAGTATGTGAACGCTGCCCTTGTACGGATAAAGCATCTGTCCCCCATCAATATTTTCATGCGGATGAACATAACCAGCAAGATGCTGCTGGGGTATGCCGTCCTGATCATAACGTCCGTCGCCATATTCGCCTACGCACGGATCAGCTTCCAGCAATTCAGCAGGCTCAACAAGAGTATCATGTCGATCGACATCGCCATACAAAAAGCGACCAACAGAATGCACGATGTTCTCATGGACCAGGACAATTATGAAAAACGGTTCCTCATCCTGAAAAGCGAAGACATGGAAACGCTTTTCTGGAAGCGCGGGAAAGAATTTCACGTCTGGCTGAAGACCCTCAGCGATTTGAGGAACAGCAAAGATCTTATGATCGAAGAAGTCGCAGAACTCCAGGAAGTGGGTACCATCGAGCGGCAGTACAAGGAATACGAAGAATTGTTTACCAGAGAGGCCGACCTGGTGCGGACAGGAAAGATGAAAAAGGCGTATGCTCTCTCGAACGGTGCCTTGAAGCACATCGTCGACAGGATCGCATTCTCCCTGACGAAGATGTCTTCAAATGCAAAAAACTACGAGGAATTGAAAATGTCGCGCATCAGCGTGATGGGACCGAGCGTCATGCTGAACACCATTTTGTTCTGGTTCATCAGCGTCATCACCGGGGTCCTGATAGGGTTTCTGGTGACGTACCATATAACGTCATCCATTCACCGGCTCATCGTTGTTACCGAGCATATCGCTGAAGGCGACTTTGACTATGATCCGGACATCAGAACGTCCGATGAGATCGGCAGCCTTTCAAAGGCATTTGTTTCCATGGGCAAACGGCTGAAGGTGCTTGAAAATATGTATCTCGATGCCAGCCCGCTGACCCACCTCGCCGGGGGGCTTGCCGTCGAAAACATTCTGAAAAAACGAATCGACTCAGGAGAAAAATTCGCATTTTTCCTCCTCGATGTTGATAATTTCAAGGCATTTAACGATCAGTACGGGTACGCCCGGGGAAACCTTGTTCTGAAAGAGACAGCACGAATCATAGAAACCGTTGTCAGGGAAAAAGGTTCTCCCGGCGACTTTGTCGGTCATATCGGAGGAGATGATTTCGTCATCATCTCGAAACCGGAAAAAATCCACGAGATCAGCACCGAAATTATCCGTCTCTTCGATACGCGTATGCCCGATTTTTACGATCCTCAGGATCGGGAGACGGGCTATATTCTCGGTAAAAACAGGCAAGGGGTTGAAATTAAATTCCCGATCATTACATTCTCTATTGCTGTCGTGACGAATGAGCGGCGCAGGATAACGGATCCCATGGAGGTATCGGAAATCGCAGCAGAGCTGAAAGATTATGCAAAGACATTCCAAAAAAGCAATTATGTAATAGATAAAAGGATAAAAGTATGAAACAGTATGGCATTCTTGTTGCGTTTATCATTCTCGTACAGTCATGTGCTACGGCCATGACGCCCATTCAATCGCCGCTTTATCATGCCGACAATTTATTCAGGGCGCGCAAGTATGAAGCAGCACTCGCGGCGTACAGGGATATCCTCGGTACGAATCGCGATCCGGCCGTTGATGCGGATGCACAGTTTTCCATAGCATATACACTGATCTACTACGACAACCCGGCCCTCAACTATACCAAGGCGATGGATGAATTCGGCAAATTCCTCTTATCGTATCCGCACGACAGTAGATACGATGAAGCGCAAAGCTGGTTTATGCTCCTCAGGGCACTGAGCGAGACCAGACGGGAAAACACAATATTAAACAAAAAAATTGAACAGCTAAAACAGCTCGATATCAGACGTGAAAGATCGTTGAGGTGATCATATGCGCAGATTGTTGAAAATTCTCCTGGTGCTTGCGGTCCTCTGTTATGTTGTCATCCAGGCATGGTTCATCTGGCCTGAATATGGACATAAACTCATCTACAGGTTTACGATATCCCCGCACGTGGCCCTCAGCAGGGACACCGTTCTGCACAGAGACAAGCTGTATGCCGGCATCGATAAACACGGGAACATAAACTATCTCTCAAACGGGTCTTGGATCAACACCATTGCAGGGATTTCAGCGCCGTATATTACCCTCACGAACCCGCTTTCAGAACAGAAGCCAGCGTTCGATCACATCCTGTTTACCTCGACCAGTACGTTCACCTCCGGCACCGGTATTACCGCAGTCACGTTTTCCGGGTATTCACGGCAGCATCCATATCTCCATGTCAGCACCACCTACTCGATTTTCGACAGCGCAACGATCCTGATCCATTCAGCGATAACCTCGTCAAAACCGGGCGTTCGCGCATGGATCGGCGACCGGGTACGAACGAATACCCATTCGATATGGTTTTATGTGACCGGAGTCGGCGATATCACAACCGGCCCCCGCGATGCCATAGCACCGCAGATGCCGTATATAGCAATGATAGGCAGGGCAAATCAGATCATTGGTTTCTATTATCTGGGAACCACCCCGGCACCTGACTATTTCTTTTATCAATGGAACTGGATTGCAAGCCTGTTTCAGGTAAAACTCGGCACAGAGCCATTCGACCTGTCCAGGGTCATCTCCACACGTTCAGTTACGGGCATGGACTATCACAAGGTGGCCGACAGCCAGTATAAGAATTTCCTGTGCGCACAGAGCGGACTGACCATCACGGCGTCGCCTGCGGGCATCGTGACGGACGACGACAAGAACGTCCGGTACACGGTCTACGTCCATAATATATCCGGTCATACGCAGCATCTCACCAGCGTGGTATTGTTTACACCGGGTAATATCAACACCAGCAAACCGTACACATCCATATCCGACACCCTTGCCCCGGGAGGTACATCCATATTCGCGTTTACGATAAAGGCGCTCGGCGGCGGAGATTTCTACATATACCCTGCCGTCCTGGTCAACGGGAACTACCGGGAAGGCCCGTGGACCCATGTATTTTCCAACGGTCCTGGCTGGTACAGCGCGGACATGCACAATCATTCAGTCTACAGCTTCAATCCCGAGGATTATCCGGTCAGGGACATGACAGAAGCAGCTCATGCAAAGGGCCTGGACATACTCAGTCTGACGGACTACAACACCTTTTCACAGGCAGCGGCCTGCAGGGCGCAGTCAACCGCTGACTTTTTGTGTATTCCCGGTGAAGAGATTGCAAACCCGCTCTGGGGTCATGCGAATGCACAGTTCATCCACGAACGGGTACCTGAGTATTTATCGCCCCAGCACTGGATCGACGATGTTCATGCACAGGGAGGCATGTTCTTTGTCAATCATCCCTACCTTTCAATGCGGAAATGGACTAACTGGAATTTCAAGGGGTACAACGGCATAGAAATTCTCAATGGAAACAAAATCCCCATGGACCCGGTCAACGTGAAGGCCTTCGATAAATGGGACGAGTTGAACCGGACGGGCCTGCACCTGTTCGGCATAGCAGACTCCGATGCACACACGCCGTATGCAGTCGGCAGGTACAGGAATTACGTGTTTGCAACATCGTTTACCCCTTCTGCTATTGAGCATGGCTTTAAAAAGGGTATGTTCTACGTAACCAATGGGCCTCTGATGACGTTTACGGTCAACAACGAACCCATGGGCTCCGTCATAACGGTAAAAAAAGGAAGCACCCTGCAGATCCATGCTGCATACCAACCGTATTATCAGGCACCTGAAAATGCACCTGATCTTCAAAAGATACTGCTGTTTAAAAACGGCTATATCACAGCATCGTCCGACAATTCTTCTCTTGATTATTCCTATCATGCTGATAAATCGTCATTTTACAGAGTTGAGGTCTTTACCAATGACGGAGGATTTGCAGCATCGAACCCAATATGGATCGACGTGAAAAACGAATAAAGGCAAGGGCAGGAATCCTCGGTTTACCATTGTAGGGGCATATTGCAATATGCCCCTACCTTCACAAAGCGCATTTATTGTTCATCACAGCACACCAGCGGTCTTCATGAGCGCCATGATGTTGTTCAAGGTATCGACCTTCTGCTTGATCAGCGCAAACGCCTTTTCGCCGAGCTCCTGCGCCTGCTGAGGATGTTCGAGCAGATAGCTGATAGCAGCGCACAGTTCTGCCTGATCATGCACCATGATGCCGCCGCTGCCGTCGAGCAGCGAAACAAATTCTTTGATGGTATCCGTGTAATGTCCGAAGATGACCGGTTTCTTATGGACAACGACCTCCAGCAGGTTATGACCGCCGACCGGGACGAGACTTCCTCCGACGAACACTGCGTCACCGATGCTGTAGATATCCGCAAGCTCGCCGATCGTATCGAGCAGCAGGACGTCGATGGCATCCTGCTGTATGGCAGTACCCGCAGTATCCATGGATGAGCGTTTCAGAAAACGCAGGTCTGCCTGGCGCAGCAGCAGTTCGACCTCCCCTGTCCTGTCGAGATGCCGGGGCGCAAGAATGAGGAGCGGTTTCTTGAACACCTGCCTGAGTGACAGGAAACAATCTGCAACGATCTTCTCCTCTCCCTGGTGCGTACTGCCGGCAACGATGATCTGCCTGCCGGGAAACGTCTTCTTCAGCTTCTCAGCCGGGTCAGACCTGCCGTTCGTGCAGATAGCATATTTTATATTTCCGGTGACCCGGACAGCTGTTGGTGCGGCCCCGAGCTTTACGAATCTGTCCCTGTCATCCGGTGTCTGTGCACAGATGAGCGTAAACCGCCGCAGCACAGAGCGAAGAACAGGACCAAGAAACCGGTAGGCCCTGAATGCCTTGTACGTGAGCCGTGCATTGACACTGACAATCTTCACGCGGTTCAAAGCTGCAGCGAGTATCATATTTGGCCACAGTTCCGTTTCAATGATGATCAGTGTTTTGGGGCTGCTCCTGCGGACGGCGTACAGGGTAAACAGGATGTTGTCGAGAGGCGCATACGAAACGCTGAGTCCCTGGATCCTGAGTGTCGATGCGTACTGCCGGCCGGCCGGTGTTACCGTGGTCAGGAGAACCCGGTTGCCGGAAGAAATTATCCGCTCGATCAGGGGTACGGATGCCTTGACCTCGCCCACGGAAGCAGTATGGATCCAGACCGATTCCTGAAGACGCGGCACCCTGCCCAGGCGCTCCAGCCCGTGCTTCAGGTATGACGGCCGTATCACGAGCAGAAACAGTGGAACGATAAGAATGCCTGCAAGGATTAAAACATTGTAGATGATAAAAAATAGTAGTGTCATGCGTCGGGGAAAGCTTCGTATGGCCTCCGGGAATTGTCAAGCTTCCCCACTAAACCCCCGGATATTCCGGACGATCAAGAGAACGTACCGTTCAACGTGCAGCAGAGGTATTGAATCTTTAATTTTGAATCTTGAATCTTTAATTTCTTCAGTTTTGAATTTTAATTTTTTACTGAACTCTGCTTCAGGCGTCGTGTGACGCGTCCCTGCACGCGCTGCAAAATCCCCAGAAATCGACATGGAAGCCAACGATCCTGGGAAAAGCTTCGGACGTTATGCTCTCCATGGGGAGAGAGAACGACTGCTGGATGTCAAAGATGGCGCCGCATTTCAGACAAAGGGCATGGTGATGCTGGGACATGTCGGGGTCATAATGTGCACGCTCGAAATCGAGTGTCAGCTTCTTTATTTCACCAATGTGAGTCAAAAGTTCAAGGGTGTTATACACCGTCGTAAAAGATACGGTCGGCTGCCTGAGTTTCAACTTCCTGTAGATATCCATTGCCGTAGGATGGGTTTTGTTATGCTGGAGAATCTGCAGGATGGCGATACGCTGCGTCGTCAATTTCATGCCGCTTTCTTTAAGCTTTTTTTTTGCCTCTTCTATGTCATTCATACGTTTCCTACCGCCCCTATTTATTTGTAATTAATATTAAATTGTTCTTTGAATAAAATCAAGTATCTTGTTAAAAGATGTTTACAGGAAAAAAAATACGGTATATACCGCAACACATGTCAAACAGTTACAGAACCAGAGCGGGGTAACGGATGGACACCTCGCGATACATAACGGACAGAAGAAGATTACGTCATCTTATCACGCGGCTCAAGTATGAGAAAAAGAGGATCGTCTTTACCAACGGATGCTTCGACATCATGCACACGGGCCATACAGCGTACCTCGAGGCTGCAAAGGCCATGGGAGACACGCTCATCGTCGGGCTCAACACCGATGCTTCGGTCAGGGCAATAAAAGGCAGCAAGCGGCCGATCAACGACGAGGTATCGAGGGCATCGGTACTCCTGTCGCTGCGGGCGGTCGATTATGTCTGCCTGTTCAGTGAACCGACCCCCCTCGACATCATCAAGATTGTGAAGCCTGACACGCTGGTCAAAGGCGGAGACTGGGACATCAAAGATATCGTCGGCGGTGATTTCGTGAAGACATACCACGGAAGTGTCGTGAGCATCCCGGTCGTCAACCACGTTTCCACGACACAGATCATAGAAAAGATTCTCAAAGCCTACTCCTGAGATAGTCCATATCGTTCTGATCTTGTTTACACTCCGGCTGGTATGGTGTATGAAGCTTGCCAGAAGGCGGGGCTGTTTATGTATAAAAAGATACTGGTTGCATGCGACGGTTCTCTCTATGCACGGAAGGCCATTGAGGTAAGCGCTGACATCGCACAGCGGTACAAATCAGAGCTGACGGTTATAACCGTAATTCAGCACCCTCTGAACGGGTTTGGGATGTTCAGCGTTGAAGAGCTCGGTCCCGAGGCTTACGAGATACTGAAGAAAAAGGGCAACAATATTATCAGGGAAGCGAAAGAGCAGTTGAAAGATCACGACGTGAATTCAAACTATGTGCTCGAGTATGGAAACCCCGGAGACACGATTGTCCGCTACGCAAAGAAAAACAGTTTTGACCTTATCGTTGTCGGCAGCCACGGCTATGGAGAGATCATGGCACACATGCTCGGCAGTGTCAGCGACAGGGTCAACCACCACGCACATTGCAGCGTGCTCATCGTACGGTAAATGCCGCAGCTGATCATTGCTTCGACAGATATCGTGCAGGACACCATTACTGCCGGGGAACCTGTCTACCGGCACATTCGCAGCCTTCGCATACGTCCCGGCGAATCCGTGATACTTCTCGACGAACATCAGAACCGTTACACGGCACGGCTTGAAGGGTTCAGGGGACATTCGGCTGTCCTGAAGATCATCGACCGCACACCCGTGACGGACGGACTCTCCGGTATCCTGCTTGCGCAGGCTGCTCTCAAGAACGAGAACATGAACACCGTCCTGCAGAAAGCGACCGAGCTCGGGGTGGACGGGATTCTGCCGTTCATTTCAAGGTACACGTCTGTCAGGATCGACAAGGACCGTTTTCTGGCCCGGTCCCGCAGGATCATCCGCGAGGCTGTCGGCCAGTGCATGCGCAGCCGGATACCCGATCTCTACAGCCCGGCGCTCTTCTCCGAACTGATACTGTCCCGGACCTCTGTCCCCACGATCGTATTTCACAACGCTCCGGACATCCCTCCCCTGCACACCGCTGCGGACCTCGTCCGGAAGGCAGATTCCCTGCTGCTCGTCATTGGTC
>JAJYLM010000187.1:525-3208 GCA_021787655.1 bacterium | reverse complement strand
CGGTCCAAGCCCGGACTTTTCATACGCTATCCTGCCTGCCCGCTCCCCGATGTCCGGCTCGTCCACCGTGCGCGTCCGTCCGGATGCAAGCACCGATGCCCTGACCTTGACTGCCCGTGCCTGCAGGCCCAGCCGCTTCACGATGTCACCGGATGCGAGGATGGCCGATGCGGCACCGTCGCCAATGGGTGCACACATCGCCCGCGTGAGCGGATAAGAGACCATGCGGTCGTTGAGGACATCGTCGACGGAAACGGCGAAGGTGTATTGGGCATTGGGATTCATAGTCGAGTGCCAGTGGTTTTTCGACGCTATGACGGCAAGCTGACGCGGCGTGCTGCCGTACTTCTTCATATGAGCCCGCGCAGCAAACGCGTAGACATCCATAAACGGGGAGTGATCGGCACCCGCTCCTTTGCCGGTTCCCTTGAGGCCCGCAAGCAACTTTTTTACATTTCCGTAGCCCATCGTCTCACCGAGCATGACGTACGTCGCAAACATGTCCCAGTATTTCTGCAGCCTTCCGTGCTTCCCTGCCGTTTTATTTTTTGTTCCTGACTTTTTGACCGGAGCCGGGGCATCCTTCGGTACTTCGAGCATCTCCGGTGCTGTCTTTTTTATGTACTCGATCTGATCGAAGATACCGGCAACGTCGAGCCCGCTCATGAACCCGGCGAACATCATATACTTGTTCGTCGCGTATACCTTTTCCACGCCGATCGCCAGCGACACGTCCGTCATCCCGGACGCGACGTCCTTCCATGCGCTGTGAAATGCCGTTGACCCGCCGGCGCATGCGTTTTCGACATTCGTTATGGGTATACCCTCTATGCCCAGGGGCCGCAGGGCGACCTGGCCGCGGATGCAGTGCTGGAAGTTGCGCATCCCCCATCCTGAATTGGAAAACCACGCAGACTGGATGTCCTTTTTTTCGATGACGGCATCCTTGAGTACACCCCCGATAGTCCAGGCCGCAAGTTCCTTGATGCCGTTCTCAAGGTACCTGCCGAACTTGATGGTATGCGAACCGATCACATAAACGTCTCTCATCCTGAAATCCTCCTAAAATTTTCGCGGCGGTTCGGCACTGCCGCGATCGAGATAATAGAAATGTTTCTTGAACTTAATAAATTCTTTGATCTCTATCGAATGCTGCGGACAGATAGCAACACAATCGCCGCACGATATACAGAACGGCAATACTTCGACCATGCGCGCTTTCTTCTGCACGACTTCAAGACTATGGGCGGGACACGGTTTGATACAGTAACCGCAGCCGTCACAGGTGTTCTGATCGATAACAACAACCCCGAAGGTAACGTCCCTGCCAAGCTTGTTGAAGCTTTCAATTTTTATTCTTTTTTTCAGTGTCAGGCGTTCAGTCATACGTTCCCTCTCAATAAACGATTTTAAAGGTTCCATTCGCGCCGAACCAGTCGATTGCCTGCGTTTCCCGGCTGACATTCCCGTCGGGCCCCCCGCGCGGATACCCTATCGCAATAGACGTAACAAGCTTGTACGGATAGCGGATGCCGAGACGTTTTCTCCACCTGGCGTACATCTTCAGCGGTGTCATAAAGCTGACCCAGCAGGTCCCCAGGCCGTAGCTGTGTGCAGTCAGCACCATGTTTTGTCCCGCTATCCCTGTGTCGAGTGACGGGTCACCCGGTGAACGCTTGTCCGCGAGCAGAATGATAACAGTCGGCGCACCGTGCCACAATCCAAGTTTTCCATCGACGATGAGCCGCATAGCTCCGAACGGTACCGGGTGGAACAGATTCGGAAAGAAGCGCATCAGAGATTTTGCAACCCATTCTTTATGCTTTGTCCATGAGCCGAGGTACCAAGCAAACCGCATGATCAGTTTTAATTTTTTTATGACATCCTCTTCCATTTCTTTGATCATCTCCTGGTCCTGTACCACGATAAACTTCCACGGCTGGCCGTTGCCTGCGGACGGCGCGAATCTGCCTGCTTCTATAATCCTGCGGATAATGTACTCCGGGACTTGCTTGTTTTTCTCATAAAAACGGACACTCCTGCGGCCATAGATGATGTTTTCGACGGTGTTGAACGCACCACCGGGTTCCGGGATACGGTTCCCGGTCTCAGCGACGATCTGCGTATCATTCATGGTTATCATGGCATCCTCCCCGGATGTGCGGGGTAACCCCGCTCCTCCATATCATTTCCCTTAGCCCTGCATCAGGGCTCTTACCATATTCAGCTTTCGCATCGGTGACAGTCCCAGCAGTGCCTGTACCTGCTTGGCATCACGAAAGCGTTTTTCCTGTCCGTAATCCTTCATATAGCCGTTGCCTCCCAGGACCTGTATACCGTCCGTCGTCAACGTGCACGCCAGATCCGAAAGATGCAGGGCCGCTGCGCGCGTCGAGAGTTCCCACTGCGGGTGGTGTTGCTGCGCAGCGATCGCTGCCCCGGCAACTGCCATGTCCGCAATCTTTACCTGCACGGCCATATCCGCAAGGAGCATACGCAGGGCAGACCAGTTGATGATCGTCCATCCGCCCTGAAAGCGTTCCTGACTGTAGGAAAGGGCCTCCTGGAATGCCCCCTTCATGATACCGCACTGAATAGCAGCCACTGCCGCGTGCAAACGATCTGATGCGGCGTTGAAGTGCCTGCTTCCGGCACCGCCGGCACCAATCAGGACGGCTTCGGC